>CAYSWW010000008.1:0-23784 GCA_964434915.1 uncultured Coprobacillus sp. | reverse complement strand
TCTGATATTGTTTGGTCTGGTTTAACATCGTCATTAAATTGGTTATTTGCTGGAGTTTTTGGTTTGCTATATGCTCCACTTGTCATTACTGGTTTACATCATATGACAAATGCGATTGATACACAGTTAACTAGTACATTTGGTGGTACAATTTTATGGCCAATGATTGCTTTATCAAATATTGCACAAGGATCAGCAGTTTTAGCAATGATTGTCTTACAAAATAAAAATGAAAGAGCAAAACAAGTCTCTATTCCGGCATGTATTTCATGTTATTTAGGTGTAACTGAACCAGCTTTATTTGGTGTCAATTTAAAATATACTTTCCCATTTATTTGTGGAATGATTGGGGCCTCATTAGCTTCTATCTTTTCTGTGGCTACTGGTACTATGGCAGCATCTATTGGTGTTGGAGGAATTCCTGGTATTCTTTCTATTCTTCCACAGTATATGTTAAATTTCTTAATTGCTATGGTTATTGCTATTGTGGTTTCATTTGTTTTAACATTTATTGTCGGGAAGAAAAAATTAGCAACAGAAGATATATTAGGAGATGAAGTTGAAACAGGTGTTAATCAAAATATGACATTTGTTTCTCCATTACAGGGAATAGTTATGCCTTTATCAGAAGTAAAGAACCAAGTCTTTTCACAAGGATTAATGGGTGAAGGTTATGCAGTTGATTTAACAAGTGGTGAAGTTGTTGCGCCATTTGATGGTGAAGTGATTATGACTTTTCCAACAAAACATGCTTATGGAATTAAAAGAAATGATGGTGTTGAAGTTTTAATTCATTTAGGTATGGATACTGTTGAATTAAATGGTGAAAGTTTTGAATGTTTTGTAGAAGTTGGAAAACATGTACGTGTAGGTGATTTAATTGCTAAAGTTGATTTGGATTATGTAAGATCAAAAGATAAGTCATTAGTTTCACCAATTGTTTTGACTTCTGGACAACATATTACTTTAGCTGATGAAAAAGAAGTTCATTTAAAACAAGAAATTATTCAAATTGCATAGTAGGAGAAGAAAGTTTATGTCTGATTTTAAAAATAAAGTGATATATCAAATTTATCCAAAATCATTTGCTGATTCTAATCAAGATAGTTTAGGAGATATCAAAGGAATTACACAACATTTAGATTATTTACAATATTTAGGAATTGACTATATTTGGATGACACCATTTTTTGTCTCTCCACAAGATGATAATGGATATGATGGTGAGGATTATTATCATATTGATTCACGTTTTGGTTCAATGGAAGATTTAGAAGAGCTTATTGAAGAAGCTGATAAGAGAAATATTGGATTAATGTTTGATATGGTATTTAATCATACGTCTACGGAACATATCTGGTTTAAAAAAGCAATGCAAGGGGATCAAAAATATAAAGATTATTATTTCTTCCGTAAACCAGTCAATGGTCAATTGCCAACAAATTGGGAATCAAAATTTGGGGGACCTGTTTGGGAATATGTTGAAGAATTTGATGAATATTATCTTCATTTGTTTGATAAAACTCAAGCAGATTTAAATTGGGAAAATGAAGACGTAAGAAATGAATTAGTTAAGATATTGAATTTTTGGTTAGATAAGGGAATTAAGGGATTTAGATTTGATGTTATTAATTTGATTGATAAAGAAGCTTTTGAAAATGATTATGAAGGTATTGGAAAAAGATTTTATACTGATGGAAAGAAAGTTAAAGATTATTTACATGAATTAAATCAAAAAATATTTGGCCGATTTAATGATGTAGTAACAGTAGGGGAGATGTCTGCTACAACAATTGAAAATTGTGCTCAATATACAAATCCTGATTATCAAGAACTAGATATGACATTTAATTTCCATCATTTAAAAGTTGATTATAAAGATAAAAATAAATGGACAGTCATGCCTTTTGATTTTAAAGAATTGAAAGAATTATTTGATACATGGCAAATAGGAATGCAAGAAAAAGGGGGGATGGAATGCATTATTCTATAATTGTCATGATCAACCTCGTAGTTTATTTCGTTTTGGTGATGATCAAAAATATCATCATGAATCAGCTAAAATGCTTGCTACATCTATTCATCTTCAAAGGGGAACACCTTACATTTATCAAGGTGAAGAAATTGGTATGACAAATGCTTATTTTGAAACAATTGAACAATATAGAGATGTAGAAAGTATTAACTTTTATCATATTCTTAAAAATCAGGGAATGTCAGAAGCAGAGATCCATAAGATTTTACAAGCAAAATCTCGTGACAATGCTCGTACACCAATGCAATGGACTCCAACGGGAGGTTTCTCTAAAGTTGCTCCTTGGATAGAAATGAATAAAAATCATCGAGAGATTAATGTTGAAGATAATATTGTTAATCCTTCTTCAATTTTGCAATATTACCGTCAGTTAATCAAATTAAGAAAAAAATATAAAGTGATTAGCGATGGCACATATACTCCTTTTCTACAAGATCATCCATATGTTTATGCCTTTAAAAGAAATTACTATAATGAAGAACTGATTGTGTTAAATAACTTCTATGCTGTAGAAACAAAAGTGAATATTGATCATATTGATGAATACAAAGTGCTCATTTCTAATTATGATAAACATGTCTTAACTGAAAAACTTCAATTAAGACCATATGAATCAATTGTTTTATATAAATAAACATTTATACCACTAGTTGAGGCTAGTGGTTATTTTTTGAAAGAATATACCATCCACTTTCGTTACAGAATTATATTTTTTGATATTTCATTCATTATATCAAAAATTAAAGGATATGTTATATTAATCAAATCAAAGGAAAATATATAAATCTATTTGAAAAAATATACGAAAGAGAGCATAATAATTCATATAAAATAAGAGAAAGTAAGAGGATCAGTCATGAAGATATTTGTATATAGTTTAAGAGATGATGAAAAGCAACATTTCAAAGACTTAGAAAATCAATTAGATGTTGAAATCTTTTATTCAACTAATGAACCAACGATAGAAAATAGTCACTTGTTAGAAGGAATTGAAGCAGTTTCCATACTTGGCAAAACACAAATTGATCAATCTCTGTTAGATGTATGGAAAGATAAAGGAGTACGCTATCTTGCAACGAGAACGATAGGTTATAATCATATTGATGTCAAATATGCGCATTGTATTAGAATAAAAGTTTGTCATGCGAAGTATGCACCAAATGGGGTAGCTGATTATACAATTATGTTTATGCTGATGGTATTAAGGCATTATAAGCCAGCATTATGGAGAGGACAAGTGTATGATTATTCACTAACAGGATTGCAAGGACGTGAAATGAGAAGTTTAACAGTTGGTATTATGGGAACGGGAAGCATTGGAGCAACGGTGATTAAGGCATTGTCTGGTTTTGGTTGTCGTATATTAGCTTATGATTTATATGAGAATGATGCTGTTAAAGCATATGCAACATATGTTGATCTTGCAACATTATATCGAGAGTCCGATATGATTTCTTTACATATGCCTTTAGTAGAATCAACACACCATATTATTAATCAAGAATCGATACATCAAATGAAGGATGGGGTTATTCTTATTAATTGTGCTCGTGGTGAATTGATGGATTTAGATACATTAATAGATGAATTAGAAAGTGGAAAGATTGGAGGATTAGGCTTAGATACAGTAGAAAGTGAAGAAGGATTGATTCATATGGATTTAAGAACAAGTATTTTGAATAATCGTCGTATTGCATATATCAGACAATTTCCAAATGTGGTTATGACGCAACATATGGCATTTTATACACAAGAAGCTGTAGAAAGTATGGTTAAATATAGTATTTATGGATTGCTTAAAATGTCTCAAGGAGAAAAGTGGGAAATGGAAATATAAATAAAAATGTAAGCTCAAATAATATTTTAAAATATATATTTGAGCTTATTTTTAGTGATTTATTTCTTTTCCCAGTTATTTGAAAAAGTCTTTTGTTGTGTTTCAACGATACCTCTATGTCCATAAATCTTGCATTGATCTAATGCTTTTTGCAATTCATCAAATTCTTCATCTGTTAATTCTACATTCCATGCACCTAGATTTTCCATGATTCTTTCTTTATTTTTAGAACCAGGAATTGGTACAATATGAGGATATTTTTTTAACATCCAAGCTAAAGAAATTTGAGCTGTTGTGGCTTTCTTTTCTTGAGCAAATCTATTTAAAATATCTAAGATAGGTTGATTTCCCTCGATGTTTTCTTTTGATAATTGTGGGACAAAATTTCTAACATCATCTGTCTTTTCAAATTTTGTTTCAGTAGTGATTTTGCCACTTAAAAATCCTGATGCAATAGGTGAGAATGGAACAACGCCAATATGATTTTCTAAACAATAAGGTAAAATGCTTTCTTCACAATCTCTTTCGAGAATATTATATAAGTTCTGCACTGCTGTTACTGGCGTTGTCTTATGTGCTTTATCTAAAGTATTTACATCGACTTGAGACAATCCCCAACCTTTAATCAGTCCTTCTTCAATAAGTTTCCCCATCACAACAGCAACATCTTCAACAGGAACTAATTCTGTTATACGATGTAAATAATATAAATCAACATAATTTGTTCTTAATCTTTTTAATGACTGTATTAAATGACCTTTAATTAATTGATATAAATTCATATCTGGTGTAACCTCTTCATCGTGGATATGCAATTTTGTTGCAATGACAACCTTTTCTCTAAATGATTCAACTGCTTCTCCCAAAATTTCTTCATTATGTCCTTCCCAATATAAATCATGACCATATGTTTCCGCTGTATCAAAAAATGTGCATCCAAATTCATATGCTTGGCGTATTGCTTCAATGCTATATTCTCTTTCAGGGATTTTCCCATATCCATGTGAAAATCCCATACATCCCATACCGATAGGTGATACTTCCAATTGTCCAATAAATCTTTTTTTCATACTTTTATTCCTCACTTTCAATTATGTATTAAATTTCACTGTTCTTCATAATTTTTAGATTTTAGGATTACAATGAGATCTTGATAAAATGAATCCATTTTATAACAATAGAAATAATGTGATTATGATGTTTTTTTGATTTTTCGCCTCCTAAATAAAAATGCAATTGTCTTTTTGACAATTACATTTTATATCTAATATATAAATATGTCTAGTATCTATTTCAAATAGTTTGCTATTCAAATTTTGTATTACAAAGATATGTTATAAATTCTTCCGCGTTAGGTGATGATATTTTTTGATTTTTTCCATATAAAAATAGGTTTTGCAATAATATTTGCTTTATTTGTTTGTTTAATGGAATAAAAATATGCTGTATAAATCAAATTGATTAACATACATATAAATGATAAAGTAAAATCGGTAGTGTTTGTGGTCGTTGAATGCATAAAATATGATATTATTAGTTACAATTGATCATTTTATTTTTTTTGCAAATATGGTTTTTGGTGTCATAAATGATTGATTTCTTCTTGAATTTATGTCAAGTATTATTCACCTGATCTAAAGGAAAAGTTACCGATAACATTGTCAAAATACTCCAAAGAGGTATGGAAAGTGATTCAAAGTCATGGTAAATAATTTAGATTAGAATGAGAAAGCTAAATTTTCTATAATAATATACATAAATTATTATAGAAATTATAGAAATGTTTTATTAGAAGTAAGGATAATCTTTTTTTTATTAAAAATATTAAGTATAATATAACTATAAGAAATTTTTTAATTGAAAAGAGAATTATAACAAAAAAAGTTGCTTAAGCAACTTTTCATGGTCATCTAAATGACACCTAATAGGTATTTAAGTATAAACTTTATTTTAACCTGTTGTGTTATTTTGAATGAGTCAAAACAATTTTGACACTTATAGAATATAATTAATTAAGGAGAAAGTCAATATTATGCAAGAAAAAATATTCAATTGGATTAGATATCGGAAAGGCATCTGTTGGCTATGCAGTTATTGATGATGATTATCGATTAATAAAGAAAATGCATAATAAAGTAAATAGGAATTTATGGGGTTCACGTTTATTTAATGAAGGTCAGAGTGCAGCCAATCGAAGAAAACAACGTTCTACAAGAAGACGTTATAACAAAAGACGAGAACGGTTGAGATTATTGAAAAAATTAATGAATGATATGATTATGAAAGTTGATTCTAGCTTTTTTATTCGGCTTGAACATTTAACTTTCCTAGATAAAGACGATAAATATTTGACAGCAGAACAATATCATGTAGTGAATGATAATTATAATTTATTTATAGATAAAGATTTTAATGATGCGACGTATTATGAAAAATTTCCTACTATTTATCATTTAAGACAATATCTAATGGATTCAAAAGAAAAAGCCGATCCTCGATTGATATATCTAGCTTGTCATCATATTTTAAAGTATAGAGGGCATTTCTTGTTTGAGGGACAAAATTTTAATATCAATGATTTTGATTTAAAACAATCTTTAGAAGATTTATTTAATGCTTTATTTGAAGGGGTGGGGTATTCTGCTTGTTTTACAGAAATGCAGGTTACAGAAATTAAAGACATTCTTCTAAGAAAAGTGAGTAGTGAAAATAAACAGAAACTATTTGAAAATTATTTTAAAAATATTTTGAGCAATGATGATACTAAAAATATAATAAAAGAGTTATCTAAGGCAATTGTTGGTTTAACTTTTAATTTAGGAATTTTATTTAATGATAAAGCAATTCAAACTGATGAAGGTAAGGCATTAAAATTTGTTCTAGACAGTGAATATGATGAAAAAGTTGCCAGTCTAGAAAATATTTTGATGAATAGGATTGATACTTTATCTGATATAAAAGCTATATATGATTGGTTTTTATTACAAGATATATTAGGTACAGATAATATATCTTTATCACATGCAATGATTTTAAAGTATGAGTCTCATAAGAAAGATTTATTCATTCTTAAAGAAGTATTAAAAGAATATAATTATAAGGGTTATAAAGCATTTTTCAAGCGAGATGAGCCCAACAACTATTATAATTATATTCATCATGCTTCAAAATGTGATTATGAAAAAATGTTAGAAAAGGTAGATGAGCTTATAAAAGATATTGATGATGAGCGTCTATCAATAATAAAAGGAAAAATTGCATCAAAAACTTTATTTAGTAAACAAAATTCAAAAGAAAACTCTGTAATTCCTTATCAGCTTAATTTAATGGAATTAAAAGAAATATTATCGAATCAAGCACCTTATTACAAAGAGCTTCAAACAAACAAAGATAAAATTATTTCGCTTTTAACATTTAAAATTCCATATTATTATGGCCCTTTAAATCCAATTGATTTAAATAATCATTGGCTTGTTAAAGCAGAAGGAAAAGAAAATGAAAGAATAACTGCATGGAATCATAAAGAAGTTGTTGATCAAGAGAAAACAGCAGAAAATTTTATAACTAGAATGACAAATTATTGTACATATTTTTTAGATCAACCTGTATTACCGAAAAATTCTCTTATTGTTAGTCAATTTGAAGTTTTAAATGAATTGAATAAAATTCGTGTAAATGAGCAGTTACTTCCTGTAGATCTCAAAAACAGAGTTTTTGAAAATTTGTTTATGAAAAAAGTGAGAGTGATTGATAAGGATTTAAAACAATACTTTATAGATCATGGTGAATTTTTAAACAATGCTGATTTAAATATAGAAGGATATCAAAAATATAAATGCTTTTCTAGTTCATTAAAACCCTGGTATGACTTTACACATATTTTTGGCAAAATTAATGATGAAAATTTTGAAATGATAGAAGAAATTATTTATGATATAACGGTTTTTAATGATAAAAGTATTTTACAAAAGCGTCTTAAAAGAAAATATAAATTGGATAAAGTTAAAATTAAACAAATTTTGGGATTAAAGTATACAGAATGGTCAAGGCTATCTAGAAAGTTGCTTTATGGTATCTATACTTCATATAAGGGAGAATATAAGCTTAATATTATTGATGTTATGATGAGAACAAATATGAATTTGATGGAGGTAATAAATGATGATACGCTCCAATTTAAAGAAATTATTTCTAAAGCTAATGCCAAAGAAGTCAAAGGTTCTTTCACTTATGATGAAGTTGTGAATCTTCATGGATCTCCAGCAATTAAAAAATCTATTTGGCAATCACTACAAATAATTGATGAAATTATCAAGATAATGAAATGTAGGCCAGAAAATATATTTATTGAATTTGCAAGAGAAGAAGGGAAAAAAGGACGTACTATTTCTCGTAAAACTAGTTTGGAAAATGTGTTAAAAGAGATTGATTGTGATAATAAAATTGAATTGAAAACTCAACTAAAATTAGAAGAGGAAGAAAGTTTAAATGATCGTAAATATCTTTATTATACTCAATTAGGAAAATGTATGTATACAAATGAGCCACTTGATTATAGCTTGTTAGAAACATATGAAATTGATCATATTATTCCAAGATCTTTAATCAAAGATGATAGCCTTGATAACAAAGTTCTTGTTAAAAAGCTAGAAAACCAGTATAAAAGTGATGATTTGACAATTGCAAAAAACATTCAAAATAAAATGAAAGGTCAATGGATTAAACTGAATGAAATGGGTTTAATTAGTACTAAAAAATTGTATCTACTTACAAGAACTGAGTTTAAAGAAAAAGATGTGGAAAGATTTATTCAAAGGCAAATCGTTGAAACTAGACAAATTATAAAACATGTTGCTCAAATTGTTGATAATCATTTACCTGAAACAAAAGTATTTACCATTCGTGCTGAACTGAGTCATAATTTTAGACTGAAATATAATATTTATAAGAATCGTAATTTAAATGAATTTCATCATGCACATGATGCTTATATTGCTTGTGTATTAGGTAGCTATATTCAAAAACGTTATCCCAAAATTGAAAAACGTTTTATATATGGTGATTATCAAAAAGTAAAAAAAGATAAGTCATTAGGTAATAAATATGGTTTTATTCTTAATAGTATGGATAGAGACTATATCGATAATGAAACTGGCGAAATTTTATGGAGTTCTCAGCAAATAAAAAATGTTATCAAATGTTTTAATTATAAAGATTGCTTTATATCTAAGAAAACTGAAGAGTTTTCGGGTAAATTATTTAATGTTACAATCTATCCAAATGATAAAAATAGTAAAAATGGAAAAACAAAAGCTAAAATTGGAGTTAATAAGCAACGCTCTAACTTCTCAAAATATGGTGGATATTCAAGTATGAATTATTTTCCTGTAGTTATTCAGGCCAAAAAGATTGACAGAAAAAGAGAAAAATTTGTAAATGAACTTATAAAAATTCCATTGATTTATAAAGATATATCTCTAAAAGAATTAATACAATATATTTCAAAAGAAAATGATAAATTATATGATATAACAATTATTAAATTCATTAAAGAAAATCAATTAATAGAAATTAAAGGTGGTCTATATTATCTTGCATCACCTAATGAATTGAATAATGCTCAACAGCTTATCTTAACCAAAAAAAATCAAAAAACTTTATATTATGTTAATGAAGCTTTAAAAAGAAAATGCTTTACTTACACTGAATTAGATTGTATAGGTGAATTGTATGACGAAATCTGTGAAAAAATGATTAAGTATTATCCACATTTAGAAAATGGAGCTCGGAAGATGGTCAGCAAGCGAGAAGTTTTTATGAGTTTCTCAAAAGAAGAACAGTGTAAAATTATAAATGAAATATTAAAGGCTACTCACTCAAATAAAGAACGAGGAGAAATAAAATATAATCATTTTAAATTTTCATCTTTTGGAAGAAAAAAAATAAAAAAGTTTGATTTGTTAGAAACAACTTTTATTGATCAGTCAGTAACTGGATTTTATGAAAAAAGGTATCAATTATGACATGGCGTACTATAGTAATAACGCATAAAGCAAAAATAACATACAAAAATGATTTTTTAGTTGTGCGCAGTGATAAAATAAAAGCAATCCATCTATCCGAGATATCTACAGTGATTATTGATAGCACAGCTGTGACCTTAACTTCCTATTTAATAAGTGAATTATTAGATAGGAAGATAAAAGTTGTTTTTTGTAATCATAAAAGAAATCCTCAAGGTGAGATTGTTCCTTATTATGGGTGTCATAATTCAAGTAAAAGGTTAAATAAACAAATATCTTGGTCAAAAGAATATGCTTTGATTGTTTGGACTATAATTATTCATGAAAAAATAATGAATCAAGCTAATCTGTTGAAAGAAATAGGCAGTGATCGTTATAAAAATTTATATCAATATGTTGATGAATTAACTATAGGTGATTCCACAAACAGAGAAGGGCATAGTGCAAAAGTATATTTTAATTCTTTATTTGGAGTAGAATTTACAAGAGAACAAGATAATGATATTAATGTTATGTTAAATTATGGCTATAGTATTATATTATCTCAAATTAATAAAGAAGTTGTGGCTAATGGATGTTTAACTCAATTAGGAATTAAACATCATAACGAGTTTAATTCATTCAATCTATCATCAGATATAATGGAACCTTTTAGAGTTTTGGTTGATAAAATTGTTTATGAGAATCGAGAATACCCTTTTAATGCAGAAACAAAACAAAAATTATTAGAAGTTTTGAATAAAAAAGTTAAGATAAATAATGCAATACATTATGTGCCTAATGCAATATCTATTTATGTTCGTAGTGTTATTGATGCATTAAATAAGGAAAATATTGAATTAATTAAGTTTTTTGAATATGAGTTATAGATATATGAGAATAATAGTTTTCTTTGATTTACCCACATTAACTTCTAAAGATAGAAAAAACTATAGGATATTTAGAAAATTTCTAATAAAGGATGGATTTATTATGATGCAGGAAAGTGTATATTGTAAACTTGCATTAAATGCTTCAGTATTAAGAAGTGAAATTAAAAGAATAAAGGACCATTGCCCTAATAAAGGAAATGTAGAGATTTTAACAATTACAGAAAAACAATTCTCTAAGATTGAATATATTATTGGTGGAAAAACAACTAATATAGAGGATAGTGAAGAAAGGTTAATAATTTTATGAAACTTCAAATTATAGGAATGGAAAATGTTATAGAATTTAATGATGATACTAATACTTTATTAATCATTAAAGATAATCATTTTTTTGGAAAATTTATTAAGTTATTAAATGATATATCTAAGAATTCCATTGATTCTAATGAGATAGTTTTAATTGAGCAGGATAAAAATATTTTATCTAGTTCGATAGTTATCATTGATCCTTTCAATATAGATTTGAACTCTAAAAAGATATTAAATGCTTTATATAAACAACTTAATATTGATTTTCAAGCTAATGATTCAATTCTTGATTTTTATAATTTGTTAAGTCAATTAAATGTATTGGTTAGTGAATTCATAGAAGAATATAATTTACAGTTTTCATTTAATGAAGAGTTTTCTTTTGACGGTTATCTAAAATTTATAAATTTAAAGATAATAAATAATGAAAATGAAAATTTATTTGAACATATCATTGATTTTTTGGAAGTTGTTTCAGAATTATTTCCCACAACTCCCTTAATATTTTGTAATATATTTTCTTTCTTATCTCAAGAAGAGATAACTTCTTTATGTAAGTATAAAAATTATAAACATGTCAATGTATTATTTATTGAAAACAAAGATTTTGAGATTACAGATTTTAATAAATTTATAATTGATGAAGATTTTTTTGAATATCAACTATAGTACTTATTCAATACAGATGGAGTTGTTACCGGAGACTCTAACCAATTTCTATTGAAATTTGAGGTTTTAGAGTTGTGTTATTTTGAATGAGTACAAAACACTTGTAAAATAAAGGTATAATCAAATAGAGTTTTAGAGTTGTGTTATTTTGAATGAGATAAATATCAAATAGAAATAATTGAAAATAAATGCTTAAGAAAATTTTAAAGTAGTTTTTTTGATAAAGAAAAAATGGAGTGTGATCGAATGAAAATTATTGCATTTACTGGAGCTGGAATATCAAAACAATCTCATATACCAACATTTATGGAAAGACCGGATGTAAGAGAGAAGTTATTTAGAGATTATGCTAATACTCATCATGAAGAATATAATGAAGTCATTAGACAATTAAAAGCCAATATGAATGGTGCTCTGCCAAATGATGCTCATATTGCATTGGCGCAGTACAATTTACCTATTATCACGATGAATATTGATGGATTACATAAACTTGCGGGTAGTGATGCATTAGAATTACATGGGGAACTTCCTGAGGATGATGAAATGGATATAGCTTGGTCATTATATAACAAACCGGTATTATATGGGGATCCAGCGTCTAATTATCAAAAAGCTTATGAAATGGTTTATGATTTAAAGCCAGGAGACGTTTTTATTGTTGTTGGTTGTTCATATCATACAGCAATTGCAGTAGATCTAAGAGAAGTGGCGAAAAGTCGTGGTGCCAAAATCATCGAGATACAAGAAGATGCAGCACATAATGTAAGAAAAGTTCTTGAAGATCTCATAAAAGAATATTAATGAATAAAAAACAGTTCAGAGTTATACTTTGAACTGTTCCTGTTTCATGAGCAATTCACGTTTTTTTATATAATGCTGTAATTGTTCTTGAATTTGTTTTCTTGTCTGTGTTGTTAAATACTCTGCACTAATGATTGATGAAATCAATGAAAGGCATACAGAGACAGGCATTAAATAAATAAGAAACATACTTCCAGTTAATAGGTATAAACCAAATAGGATAATAACAAAGATAAGAGATTTTTTTAAGCTTTTTATTTCTAAAAATTGACTATAAAGTTCTTTTCTTATGTTCTCATATGTTTCTTGTAACAACGAAATGATTTCACTGCATTTCTCAGTTGTTAATTCATAATCATTAATATTTGTCCGAACATCAATTTTGAATTGCATATGAGCACCTCCTTATTTCCAGCATTATTATAACACGCTTTAAAAAAAAATAAAGACATTTACTTCAATAAAAAAACATTGTATACTAAAAAAGGTGAGAATATGAAAGCATGGCAACATTTTAAAACAATAACAAAACATAAAATAAAAGTCGGACAACTCTGTTTTAGAATTGGATTATACAAACAAGGGTTACTACATGATATGTCAAAATATTCATTTTGTGAATTTATGACGGGAGCTAAGTATTATCAAGGAACAAGATCACCAAATTCGGCAGAACGTGATGAAAAGGGATATTCTTTAGCATGGTTACATCATAAAGGAAGAAATCAGCATCATTGGGAATTTTGGGTGGATTTCACACGAAAAGGATTAATACCAGCTAAAATGCCTCAAAAATATGTCTTAGAAATGTTTTGCGATCGTGTTGCAGCAAGTATGATATATCAAGGTAAGAATTATCAAGATTATCATCCTTTAGAGTATTATAATGGTGGTAAGCATTCGTACATCATGCATCCAGAAACGCGAGCTTTATTAGAAGAATTGCTTCATTATTTAAATGATCATGGTCTAGATGAAACGATTCTTTATATTAAAAAAACATACATACAGAAAAAGCGAATGTAATCATTGGCTTCAGATTGTTGACTTTTTTACTTTGTCAACAGCCTGAAGGACATTAGATGTCCTTTTTATTTTGTAAAAATATAAAAAGAAGTAGAATATTCATGGTATTATGTTATAATGATTGAAAATTGTAAAGGAGAAAAAAGATGAAATATTTAATTGATCCTATTGATCTTTCAGTTGCTGAAATTGAGCAACTTATTGAACTTGCTGAAGATATTATGAAAGATAGAACAAGATATCAAGATGTTTGTCGTCATAAGATTCTTGCTACTTTGTTTTTTGAACCAAGTACGAGAACAAGACTATCATTTGAATCAGCTATGTTTTCATTAGGAGGAAGTGTTTTAGGGTTTTCTAATGCAAATTCAAGCAGTGCTACAAAGGGTGAAAGTGTAACAGATACGATTTGGACTGTTTCTTGTTATTGTGATATTATCGCTATGCGTCATCCTAAAGAAGGAGCTCCTTTTGTTGCTTTAAAAAGAAGCAAAGTTCCTTTAATTAATGCTGGTGATGGAGGGCATAATCATCCTACTCAAACATTAACTGATTTATTAACGATTAAAAAGGAAAAAGGAAGATTACATGATTTGACAATTGGTTTTTGTGGTGATTTGAAATTTGGTCGTACTGTACATTCTTTATTAAAGGCTTTATCAAGATATCCGCATGTTAAGTTTATCTTTATATCTCCTAATGAGTTAAGAATTCCAGAATATTTAAAGAAAGACTTGTTAGATGCCCAAAATTTAGATTATGTTGAAGTTGAAAAAATGGAAGATGTCATACATGAACTTGATGTTTTATATATGACGCGTGTTCAAAAAGAAAGATTCTTTAATGAACAGGATTATATTAGATTAAAGGATTTTTATATTTTAGATTTAAAGAAACTAGAAAAAGCACGTGAAGATTTAACAATTATGCATCCGTTGCCTAGAGTTAATGAAATTGCGACAGAAGTTGATGATGATCCTCGTGCAAAATATTTTGATCAGGTCCAAAATGGGCGCTATATTCGAATGGCATTAATTCTGACAATGTTAGGTTTAGAAAATGAGGTAGAAAGATTATGAAAATAGATAGTATTATTGATGGAATTGTTTTGGATCATATTACTGCTGGTAAAGCAATGAAAGTTTATGATGCTTTAGGATTAGATGAATTGGAGTGTAGTGTTGCTATCATTAAAAATGTTAAATCAACAAAGATGGGAAAGAAAGATATATTAAAGATCGATAATGATTTTGAAGTTGATTTAGATGTTTTAGGATATTTAGATCCTAATATTACAGTTAATATTATTAAAGATGGGAAAACAGTTAAAAAAAAGAAACTTACTTTACCAGAAAGAATCACTAATGTTGAAAGATGTAAAAACCCTCGTTGTATTACATCTATTGAACATGATTTGGATCATATCTTTTATTTAGCAAATAAAGAAGAACGTATTTATCGTTGTATTTATTGTGAAAGTCGTGTTGATAAGAAATAATAATAAAAAGAAGATTGAATTAAGCAATCTTCTTTTATTTATAGCAACCGAAAATGTTTCATCGCTTTATAAAGACCATCATTATCCACAGTGTCTGTAACATAGCTAGCAATTGCTTTTACCTTTTCATCAGCGTTTCCCATCGCAACGGAATAAGGCACATGTTGAAGCATTGGAATATCATTACCCCCATCGCCTACAGCCATTGTTTCTGATAATGGAATGTCATAATATTTTAAAAATTGATCAATTCCATTTTGTTTCGTTCCACCTTTTGGTGAAATATCACAAAAGAGAGGATGCCATCTTGCTGAAATGCAATGAGGCATTGCCTTAAGTAATTTTTTTTCTTGTTCTTCATCAACAAAACACATGCATTGATAAATTTTATGATCTATAATATGTGAGCAATCACCAGCAGGGTGATCATCATTATGCGTAATACGATGAATTTCATCAACACGCTCATCGCGCATATTAAAATACTTTGTATGTTCTTCAGTAAATCCACAAGGGAAAGGATGTTCTTGTAAATAATTTAAAAGTGATTGAATATCTTCTTTTTGAATAGTATTTTCATATATAATTTCTTTTTGATTATAACAATATTGTCCATTTAATGTAATATATCCATCAAAAGGAAAATTCTCTAAAACAGTTAATCCATCAGATCCTCTACCTGTAGCAATAAACAATTTAATCCCATTTTCACGCAATTTTTTTAAAGTTTCAAACGCTGAATCAGGAACTTTATGGGTTTGAAAACTCACTAAAGTTCCATCTATATCAAAGAAAATTGCTTTAATCATTATTGACACCTCCATATGTCTTATATTATAACATAAAATAATTAGAAAAAACGTTTTTTTCTGATAATAAAAATAGTAAGCATAACTATCTTTTTTTGAAGATTTGTTATAGAATATAAAAACAAGGTGGTGAGATCATGGGGGATATTCAGTTGTTAAAGACGACTCCCAAAAGATACGATATTTTAAAAAGTATGCATATTACTTCATTAAATGATCTGATCAATTATTATCCTTATCGCTATGATGTTTTTGAAGAAACGTATCCTTCATTAGAGGATGATCGTATTATCATTGAAGCGAAAGTTGTTTCTCCAACGCGTCTTTTTTTTAAAGGAAAAATGTCACGCATGAGTTTTTCAGTAGAAGATCGTCATCATACCATATATCAAGTGACAATTTTTAATCGACATTTTTTAAGGCAATATTTAAAATTAGATACTGTTGTGACAATTGTTGGAAAATGTCTGAAACAAAGAATTACAGCTACTGATATAAAAATCAAACCCTTAAGTGAAATCCAAGGGATTCAAGGTGTTTATTCATTGAAGGAAGGTTTAACCCAAAAATCTTTTCAAAACTATGTAAAAAAAGCTTTAACTATAAAAAAAAGACAAATAGGATCATTTGTTCCGGAAGAATATATTATTAAACATCAACTGATTCATAAAGAAACAGCTTTATGGAATATTCATTTTCCAAATTCTCAAGAAGATATTAAACAGGCTTTAAGATATTTAAAATATGAAGAATTTTTACGCTTTCAATTAACGATGCAGTATATTAGACAACAACGGAGTCAAGAAACGGGAATTGCGAAGACTTTTGATGTTCAAAAATTACAAAACTTTATTTTATCATTACCTTTTTCTTTGACTAAAGATCAACAAATATCTACTAAAGAAATTATTGCTGATTTAAAACGTCCTCGCATGATGTATCGCTTTTTACAAGGGGATGTAGGTAGTGGCAAAACAGTGGTCAGCAGTATTGCTTTATATGCCAATTTTCTAGCTGGTTATCAGGGTGCATTAATGGCACCAACAGAAATTTTAGCGAGCCAGCATTATCAGACTTTGATCTCTTTTTTTAAAGATACAGAGGTTCGAGTGGCTTTATTAACTGGGTCTTTATCTTTGAAGGATAAAGAAATGATATATGAACAAATTGCTCGGGGAGATATTGACATTATTGTTGGAACACATGCATTATTTCAAAAGAAAGTGAATTATCATCATTTAGGTTTTGTTATTACTGATGAACAACATCGTTTTGGGGTTGAACAACGGAAAGCATTAAAAAATAAGGGAAATCAAGTTGATTTTTTGATCATGAGTGCAACACCTATTCCGCGAACTTTGGCTATTTCACTTTATGGTGATATGGATGTTTCGACAATTAAAACAATGCCGACCGGACGTTTGCCTGTTATCACTCGATATATTTCCTCGTCTTCAATGAAACCTATTTTGGCTCATTTGAAGGAATATTTAGCTAAAGGGGGTCAATGTTATGTGATTTGTCCTTTGGTTGAAGAAAGTGAAGCTATTGATGCGAAAAGTGCTTTACAAATAGCCGAAGCTATGCAAAAATACTTTCAGCAAACTTATCGTGTAGGGTTATTACATGGTCAAATGAAGGATGAAGAAAAAGAAAGAGTCATGGAGGAGTTTCAAAATAATGAAATTCAAATTTTGGTTTCAACAACGGTTGTTGAAGTTGGTGTTGATGTCAAGAATGCCAATATGATGGTGATTTATAATGCTGAGCGTTTTGGTATGAGTCAGCTTCATCAATTAAGAGGACGTGTTGGTCGTGGTAATCAACAGGCTTATTGTTATTTGATGAGTTCGATGAAAAATAAAGAAGTTGTTGAGCGTTTAAAGTATTTACAAGAGTGTCATGATGGTTTTGAAATTTCGATGTATGATTTAAAAATGCGTGGTCCTGGTGAAGTTTTAGGGCGGAAGCAAAGTGGGTTGCCTACTTTTTTAGTGGCTGATGTCTTCAAGGATTTTCCTATTTTATCTGTAGCAAGAGAGGATGCAATGGAAATAGTTGGTGAGGAAAATCATTGTAAAGATTATCAGTATTTATTAGCAGAGATTCAAGAGAATTTAAAAGAGAATAATGAATATGTCGATTAATTGTGTTATACTACAGGCAAGGAGTGAAGAGAATGTATAAATTATCAATTGATGCAATGAGTGGAGATTTAGGAAGTGCGATTGTGGTGGATGCTTGTGAAGCCTTTATTCAAAAGCATCAAGATGTAGAACTGTATGTTACAGGGAAAATAGAAGAATTGGAAAAATTAAAGAAATATGAACAAATTCATCTTGTAGATGCCAGAGATATTGTGCCAATGGATGCAGGTATTATGGCAGTGCGTCGTAAAATAGAATCGAGTATGGTAAAAGCTGTTAAAATGGCAAATGCCGGTTTGGTTGATGGAGTTGTTTCATGTGGCTCTACAGGAGCATTTTATACTAGTGCAATGTTATTTTTAAAACGTCTTGAAGGGGTTGAAAAATCTTGTTTAATGGCGATGATTCCTACCTATAATAAAAAGGGAGTAGCTTTGTTAGATGTTGGTGCAAATGCTGAAAATACGGCTGAACAACTTTTGGAATTTGCGATCATGGGACATGTTTATGCTAAAAATATAAGAGGTATTGCTCAACCAAAAGTTGCTTTGTTGAATATTGGAACAGAATCTAAAAAAGGTGATGAAGTGCATCGGGAAGCTTATCAGTTATTAATGGATGATGAGCGTATTGATTTTGTAGGTAATATTGAAGGTCGAGATATTTTATTAGGTGATGTTGATGTTGTTGTGACTGATGGCTTTAGTGGAAATATTGCTTTAAAAACTTGTGAAGGGACAGCTTCTTTGTTGATGAAGATGATCAAAGAAGGAATGATGTCTTCTTTGACTGGAAAACTTGGGGCTCTTTTGGCAAAGAGTAATCTTTATGCATTGAAAGAACGATTTGATTATAAATCTGTTGGTGGGGCTTTAATGATGGGATTTGAAAAAGCTGTTGTGAAAGCACATGGTGCAAGTGATGCAACAGCATTTGAAAATGCGATGAATTTAGCTTATCAAATGGTCAAGATGGATGTTGTCAAACAAATGAAAGAAGGATTGTCATGAAAATACTAGATTTTTTAGAAAAAGAGAAGATCCCTTATCAAAAACTTTCATTATATAAAGAAGCTTTTACTCATGCTTCTTATGCGAATGAATCTCATCATCATACCCGTGATTATGAGCGATTAGAATTCATGGGCGATGCAGTTTTACAATTATATGTTTCAGAATTTCTATTTAAACTTTTTCCAGATGTTCCTGAAGGGTCACTGACAACCTTACGTAGTAAGCTGGTACGTGAAGAATCGTTGGCTAGATTTTCCCGTGAAATGGGTTTAGGAGAGTTGTTGTATTTAGGTGTTGGAGAAGAGAAAAGTGGTGGACGTGATCGTGAAAGTGTTTTAGCGAATATTTTTGAATCTTTCATTGGAGCACTTTATTTAGATTGTGGACCTAAAGAAGTGATTCGTATTTTAGAAGAAACGATTTATAAACATGTGAATGATTTGGATTATGATGATATTACTGATTATAAGACAACATTACAAGAATTGATTCAAGCGGATCAAAGAAGAACGGTGACTTATGAATTATTGGAAATATATGGACCTTCTAATGCGCCAGAATTTAAAATGGCTGTTATGATGGATGAGATGTGTTTAGGAGTTGGAAGAGGGACAAGTAAGAAAAGAGCTGAACAACAAGCTGCTAAAGATGCATTAAATAAGCTTGCGACAAGTGATTATATAAAAGAATGATCACTTGTTTTTTTGCCTATACATTTTTAAGAATCCTACATATGGTATTTTAGGAGGGATAAAGATGTATAATCCATATATGTATGAAAAAGAATGTGTAACTTTTCCACGTGTTGGTGAAATTATTTTATATACAGTTAATAAAGGTGACAATGTTTATCGTATTGCGAAAGCATTGAATAGTGAAGTTGAATGGATTAAAGTGATGAATCATTTAAATGATGATTTATTGATTCAATCAAATCAACAATTGCTTATTCCAGTTGTTTTCCAAAATATACAACCAATGCCAAGAAATTATCAAAGACAGTCTTATGACTTATATTTTTAACCTCTTTTAAGAGGTTTTTTGCATAATTTTTATTTTTTGACTAACAATATAAATAGGAGGTTTTTAATCTGAAAACACCTAAAAAGGATTAAAATTGGGTGTGTTGAAAGACAAAAAGGACTCTAAAAAGAGCCAAAAAATTTTATTCCCATCTAAAAACAAGTAGCACACCTGCACATGAAGATACAAATCGATGGGTAAATTTGAAATAAATGCCGGGAAGCTTATATAGCCACACATATTATAACACTCACTTTGATAAAAAGAAATGGTTGATTTTTATGACTATGTGTGACTTGGAGCTACAGGCGGAAAGGAATGGTTGGTTAAAATGAAGAAGATTATGTTGTTTTTGATGACAATCATGTTATGTGGTTGTACAACAACGCAAAATGAAACAGATGAACCACAAACAACAACTGTTTATCAAGATGGAACATATACAGCAACTGCTATGGGATATGGTGGAGAGTTTCAAGTAGAAGTCGTTTTAAAAGATGATAAGATAGAGGATATTGTGGTTAATGAACATTATGAAACACCTTCGATTGGTGGGGTTGCAATTGAACAGATGATTGAAAAGATGATAACGGAAAATTCATATGATGTTGATACGATTTCTGGTGCTACAAGGACTTCTGAGGCGTTAAAGGATGCAGTAGAAACAGCTATGGGAAAAGCACGGAATCAGACAGAATAGAGCAGAAATGCTTTATTTTTTTTGTATTTTGGTATATGATAGATGTCAAGACAGGAGGCAAAAGAATGGAAAAAGTAAATGTGAGTAGTGAAAGAAATATCACATTGGTCATGGACTTTTATGAATTAACGATGTCTTATAATTATTTTAAATTGGGTAAAGGGGAACAAATTGCTTATTTTGATATGTTCTATCGCAAGAATCCGGAAAATGGTGGTATGGTTATTTTTGCGGGATTACAACAATTGATTGAATCAATTCAAGACATGCGTTTTACAGAAGGGGATATAGAATATTTAAGAAGTTTAAATGTTTTTGATGAGGATTTTTTTGATTATTTGAGAAATTTTCATTTTACAGGAACAATTTATGCAGTGCCAGAAGGAACACCTGTATTTCCTTATGAACCATTAATAACAGTGAAAGCAAAATTGATTGAAGCACAGCTTATTGAAACATTTTTGTTAGTTACAGTGAATCATCAATCATTGATTGCTACAAAAGCTCATCGTGTGTGTCAGGAAGCGAAAGGGAGAGCGGTTATGGAATTTGGTGCACGACGTGCACAAGGATATGACGGTGCTCATTATGGAGCACGTGCTGCATATATTGGAGGAGCGTGTGGATCAGCAACTGTTTCTGCGGGAAAAGCTTTTGGAATTCCGGTATTAGGGACAATGGCTCACTCTTTTGTACAATCTTTTGATAGTGAATATGAGGCTTTTGAAGCTTATGCTAAGATTTATCCGGATAATTGTGTGTTATTAGTAGATACGTATGATACATTAAAGAGTGGAGTGCCAAATGCGATTAAATTGGCTTTAGAATATTTGCAGCCACGAGGAAAACGCTTAAAGGGAATTCGTTTGGATAGTGGTGATATTGCATATTTGACAAAGAAAGCAAGAATGATGTTAGATATTGCTGGATTAACTGATTGTCAAATTACAGTTTCTAATTCTTTGGATGAATATTTAATTCGTTCTATCTTAGAGCAAGGTGCCCAAATTAATTCATTTGGGGTTGGAGAAAATTTGATTGTTTCTAAATCTTCGCCTGTTTTTGGTGGCGTTTATAAATTGGTAGCCATTGAAAAAGATGGAGAAATTATTCCTAAAATCAAAATTTCTGAAAATACAGAAAAGATTACTAATCCGGGTTATAAAAAAGTTTATCGTTTGATTGAAAAAGAAACGCATAAAGCAATTGCTGATATCATTGCTTTCCATGATGAAGTTTTAGATGAAAATCAAGATTTAACAATTTTTCATCAATCTGCCTCATGGAAGAATAAAACGCTTTATGCTGGTACATATGAAATTCGTCCGCTTCAGCGTCTTGTTTTTGACAATGGAAAGTGTGTATACCCTGAATATACACTTGATGAGATCAGAGCATATTCATTACAACAGAAAGCATTAATTTGGAATGAAGTTTTTCGTTTAGAATATCCTCATATTTATTATGTTGATTTAACAAAAAAATTATTAGATTATAAACTAAAAATGTTGGATGAAGGAAGGAAATCTTAAACAATGATTATAACAGTAGTTGGTTTAGGAGTCATTGGTGGGAGTTATGTACAAGCTTTAAAAGGCTTGGGTCATGAAGTTTATGGTGTGGATACAGATGTTAAGACACTTCAACAAGCAAAAAGCGATGGTTGTATTATCGAGGGTTATACAGATGGGCATGATATAATTAGCCGTAGTGATTTAACGATTATTTGTCTTTATCCATCGCTGGTATTAGATTTTCTTAAGGAACATACGTTTAAAAAAGGCAGTATCGTGACTGATGTTGTTGGTATTAAGTTGTATTTTTTAGAAGAAGCTTTGAAATTGATTGATGATGATGTTGAATATGTTAGTGGTCATCCAATGGCAGGAAGAGAGAAAAAAGGATATGCTTATGCCAGTAAAGAAGTGTTTAAAAAGGCTAATTATATTGTCATTGTTCATCAACAAAATAAAAAAGAATCAATTGCTTTTATGAGTGATTTTGTGACAAAATTAGGATTTAAGAGTGTTAAAATTATGAGCCCATATGATCATGATGAAATCATATCTTTTACTTCTCAATTACCTCATGCTATTGCAGTAGCATTGATGAATAGTGATAGCCAAAAATATGATACAGGAAAATATATTGGGGATTCTTTTAGGGATTTGACGCGTATTGCGAATATTAATGCAGATTTATGGAGTGAACTTTTCTTAAATAACAAAAATTTTTTATTGGATTCTATGGAACGATTTGAAGAAAAGTTTGATATGTTGAAACAAGCATTAATTGAAGATGATGAAGAAACATTAAAAGAAATATTTAAAGAATCTTCTCGTAGAAGAGAAAAACTAGAATAATGATAAAGAACAGGTTAAAAAACTTGTTCTTTTTTATCAATAAAAAAGACTGATTGATAGCAAATAAATTCATCACAAGAAAAACGTAAAGAAAAATTAATGGTAAAATATTGAAAAAAACTATTGCATTCAAAACAAAAATATTATATACTATACGAGCAGCAGAAATAAAAGAAACATGGTTCCATAGCCAAGTTGGTAAGGCTACAGACTGCAACTCTGTCATCGTCGGTTCGAGTCCGGCTGGAACCTCCATCATGCCCAGGTGGCGAAATTGGTAGACGCACAGGACTTAAAATCCTGCGGACCTCAAAATCCGTGCCGGTTCGACTCCGGCCCTGGGCACCATAAAAAAATAAAAAAACACTTGCAATCATACAGCAAATATGATATCATGATTAAGCGCTGTGCAAGAAATGCGCTAGTAGCTCAACTGGATAGAGTGCTTGACTACGGATCAAGAGGTTGTGGGTTCGATTCCTGCCTAGCGCGCCATTTGAGTTAACAATCAAATAATCTCGGGAAGTAGCACAGCTTGGTAGTGCACCTGGTTTGGGACCAGGGGGTCGAAGGTTCGAATCCTGTCTTCCCGACCATGTAATGGGGCTTTAGCTCAGCTGGGAGAGCGCCTGCTTTGCACGCAGGAGGTCAGCGGT
>CAYSWW010000007.1:0-24445 GCA_964434915.1 uncultured Coprobacillus sp. | reverse complement strand
TTAATTGAATTTACACTAAAGTTTCTAGTGTGTTAATTATAGACCACTTACAAAAGAATCGCTTTAATAAAAAAATGGAGAATTTGGTAGATAATGAATTGAACATAAGTTTCACATTAAACATATCTAATTATTAAAAGAAGTTCCTGTGTAAAGAATTGAGTGTGATATTTGAGTATTCTATTGACATAGTTTTAATTGATCAGATATAAAGATCATGAATTAATGAGAAATGCTTTATTATGAGAAATCAAAAGATTTTATCCTTATGAATTTAAATGTGCTTTAAAAGTCATTGATATGATTAATTATTAGGAAAATGTGTCTTTAAGTGTGAATGAAAAAGGATATATTGCTTTGCATTTAGTTAATGCACAAACAATGAATATGACACTTTTAATGACTGAAATACTGCAGAAAATTATGAAATTAATTATGTTTTCTTTAAATATGAATATTGATGTTAATTTATTAAATTATTCTCATTTGATGACATATTTAAAATATTTTATTTTAAGAGTACTTCAAGGAGAATTGCCACATGAATCAGATTATCTTTATCAGCAAGTGAAAGCTTCTGATCTATAATTTTATCAATGTGCATTAAAAGTTAAGAAATATTTTAAAATACAAGACTAAGTATATGTTTATGAACAAGAATTAACATATTTAATTATCCATCTTCATTGGATATGTTCAAGATGTATAACAAATAAATTGTTTGACATATATCATCATAAGATAAGGGTTATGATAAATTATCAAAAATGAGCAAATGATATCATGAAAGGAATTGAAAGCATTAGAAATGTTTTATTTTTTTACAAACTGTACTACAAGATTACGATTGATATTTCATGATGAATCACTAATTGATTAAGAAAAAATCAAACAAATTGAAAGGATATAGGGACCATCTATAAAGGACAATACTAGATTATTATTGGAACTGATGTTGGAAATGTCCGCTAGAAAATTGAGAAAATAGCAACTATTAATCCTACATTTCAGGATAATAAATCTTCTCATAAAGATTTAAATTCTCTTATGAAAACAGATTCAGAATTATTTACAAATTCTAATTGGTGGTGGAAAGTTGAAAGCTTTATTAACAATTTTGAACTTTGTGGGTATTTTAACAACGGAAACTCAATCTTATGGCATGATTAATTTTGTAGCTAATTCAGCATTTTATTTCTTACTCATCTATATTGGGTATTTTGATGCTTCAAATTTAAAATATAATTCAGATATAGGAGCTTTTTTTAGGAGCAATCCTTTTATATCCTAATTTTACAGCTTTGCTATCAGCAGAAGAACCAGTTTCAACCAGTGACTTTAATTCATTGATTCATCTTCAGTTGTACCAAGTATTTTAGCTTATCTTTTATTAAAATATGTAGAAATTCTTGCTGAAAAAGTAACACATCAATGAGTGAGCTTTTTAATGAAACCATTAATGACTTTAATAATTTTGGTACTTGTTGTACTTTGTGCTTTTAGGGCTACTTGGATATTGGATTGCTATAGCTTTATGTGGTGTTACAGAATCTATACTTTTTGATCAGTATTAATTGGTGTGGGAGATGGATTATATGCCGGTATTAATGGTGTTGTTCGTTGTATATCTTGGACACTAAGACTTGTAACTTTTACATTAACATATTTTGTGGCTTTTAAAGAAACAGAACAAATATCTTTCCCAAGTTAAACGAATATACCTACAAAGGGATAAGTTGTTGCGTCATTTGATAGTAAAGTCTTAACAGCTTTTTCAACAAAAAATACGATTGGATGAGTAGATAAATACAGTTTTGAATTATTGATTCGTATTGGGATTGCTATATTTAAATTAGAAAGAAAATACTTTGAGTTATATGCTGATAGTGGTGATACTGTGAAGAAAGGTGATATATTAGTGAAATTTAATATTGAAAAAATTGTTACTGAAGGTTGTTCAATCATGTTTCCAATAGTGATTACAAATATCCAAGATTTTACTGATATTCAAAAAAGGAGAACCAAGTGATGTTTTATGAGATCAAGTCATTATGCAGTTCAATAAAGATTGAGAGAAATCTTATGCTTTTTCTTTTGGCTTAAATGTGATAGAATAGCAAAAGAGGAGATGTATATGCAAAGATACTTTGTACAAGAAGAATGTATAGCAGGAAAAATGATTCATATAGATGCTTTTAATCATAAGCATATGCAACGTGTTATGCGTTATCATAGAGGTGATGAGGTTATTTGTATTTTACCTTCATCCCGTGTTTATATATATGAAATTGTAGATATTGAAGCAGGTTTATTAAAACAAAAAGAAGAATTAATAGAAAATCATGAATTAGATGTGAATGTCACACTGATATATGGTTTACCAAAGAATGATAAATTTGAATTTGTTTTACAAAAAGCAACTGAATTAGGGGTCAAAAGAATTGTTCCTTTTTTATCAAAAAGAAGTATCATTAAAACAGATAAAATTCATTTTGCTAAAAAACAAGAACGTTATTTGCGTATTTTAAAAGAAGCTAGTGAACAATCTTGTCGCTCTGTTATTCCTGAATTAACCTCTTTAATGACTATTGAAGATATGTCAAAATATTTATCTGATGTTAATTTAGTAGCTTATGAAGAATCTAGTCGTCAAGGTGAGCATTCACATTTTTATCATGCTTTACAAAGTGATTATTGCACTATCACAATAGTTGTTGGACCTGAAGGTGGTTTTGAACAGTCTGAAATTGACTATATGAAAAAACTAGGAATTCAGGAATGTTCTTTAGGAAAAAGAATTTTAAGAAGTGAAACGGCTCCACTCTATATGTTGAGTGTGATCGGATACAGTCGGGAGTTGATGAAATAATGGGATTTATAGAAAAAATGAATAAATATGGAAAAAAGATTTCAGTTTCACAAACCGAAATCTATCAAAAGATGGAAAAAGCGAAACTTTCATTGGAAAACTTGGGATTGAATTTTAAGTTTAAAGATGAATTTGATTTATTTCAGTATGAAGTGATTTATAACGGAATGGTAACACAAAATAATATTGAAAATGCTTATGAAATTTTCTTAAATCAAAATTATGATTTATTAGATTATCTGAATTATGATGAAAAACAAAAGATGTTTAATAATGATATTATACCAATTTTAGAACGATCACCTTCTTTTTTTGATGAAGAAAGTCAAACGCGTATTTACATTCCTTATCTAGAACCTTTTGTCAACAAAAGATATATAAATGATTATCAAATTATGATGTTGAAACAACATCGTGATTATATGAAAAATTATCAAGTGACGGAAAATAAAGCAGTTGAACTCTATGGAAAAAGAATCTTTTGTACTCAATTTTCGTCATTAGAAAATGTTTTTGAAGATCAACGTCATATCTGCCTATATTACGATGATTTAAAAACAATTTATATTTTTAGTAAAGAGACACAGAGTCTTTTAAATAAAATGGTTGTTTTAGATCATAGTAGTGATGCACAAATCAATATTGAAGATGTCAAAATGATTACATATTATATTGAGAATTATTTATATAAAGACTGTTTAGAATTATTAAAAGAAAAAAATTATATTTGTGATAAAACATATAAAAAAATTTTAAAATCATATAAATAGAAAGGAAACATATGAAAACTGTAGCATTTTTAACTTTAGGATGTAAAGTTAATACTTATGAATCAGAAGCAATGTTAAAAATATTTCAACAAGCAGGATATCAAGAAGTTGACTTTAAAGAAAAAGCTGAAGTTTATGTTATTAATACTTGTACTGTCACCAATACTGGTGATGCAAAATCACGTCAAATGATTAGAAAAGCTATTCGTCGTAATCCTAATGCTACTGTATGTGTTGTTGGATGTTATAGTCAGGTTGCGAGTGAAGATATTGCAGCTATCGATGGCGTAAGTGTTATTTTAGGAACACAGTTTAGAACGAGAATAGTTGATTTTGTTGATGAATATGAAAAAACGCACAGACAAATTATTCAAGTAGCGGATGTTATGAATTTAACGCAATTTGAAGATTTGGATATTGATGAATTTATGAAAAACACAAGGGCCTTTTTGAAAATTCAAGATGGATGTAATAATTTTTGTACATATTGTATCATTCCTTATGCTAGAGGACGTATTCGTTCAAGAAAAAAAGAGAATGTTTTAAAACAAGCTCAAGCACTTGTTGATCACGGATTTGTGGAAATCGTTTTAACTGGTATTCATACAGCAGGTTATGGGGATGATTTTGAGGATTATTCTTTTTATGATTTGTTAGTTGATTTGACAACAAAAGTAAAAGGATTAAAGCGTCTACGTATTTCATCTATTGAAATGAGTCAGGTGACTCATGAGATTATTGATTTGATTGCAAATTCACCTATTATTGTTGATCATTTACATATTCCTATTCAATCTGGATGTGATGCTACACTTAAACGAATGAATCGCCATTATACGATTCAAGAATTTACTGATAAGCTTAATGAATTAAAAGCTAAATTACCAACACTTTCCATAACGACAGACGTCATTGTTGGATTTCCAAGTGAAACTGATGAAGAATTTAATCAAACATATCAGTGGATCCAGGACATGCATTTTAATCAATTACATGTATTTCCATATTCTCCTCGAAAAGGGACACCGGCGGCACGTATGAAAAATCAAGTTGATGGTAAAGTCAAACATCAAAGAGTTAAAGCTCTAATGGAACTTTCACATCAACTTCAAAAAGAATTTGCTTCTTGGCAAATTGGACGTATTCTGGAAGTTTTGATTGAAGAAAAAAAAGGTGATTATATGGTTGGACATGCTTCTAACTATTTAAAAGTTAATGTTGAACTGCCTCTTTCTTCTGTTGGACATATATATAAAGTGAAAATTATATCACAAGATGATGTTGAATTGATAGGAAGTGTTATAAGTGAAGAGAATTAATGAGCTATTTGATGTAGAAGAAGACTTTAAGATTGTTTCTATTCACAGTGATTCACGTTATGTTGGAAAAGATTCTATTTTCTTTTGTATTGATGGGTTAACTGTTGATGGACATAAATATATTGAAGATGCTATTTTTCAAGGCGCTAAATGTATTGTTTATTCGAAGCCATTAGCTTATAAGCATCGAAATATTTTATATATTAAAGTGGATGATGTTTTAGATGAATTAAATCGAGTTGCCGATTTATTTTATGATCATCCTAGTTATAAGATGACAATGATAGGTATCACAGGATCAAGCGGGAAAACGGGTGTAGCATTGATGATTCGTGATGTTTTATTACATTATTTAAAGATGGGATATATTGGAACAAATAATATTGAATATGCAGGGATTGTTGAGCAATGCCCTTATACAACACCAGAAACTATTTTTTTACAGCGTCATTTAAATGATATGGTCAAAAAGGATATAAAGGGTGTAACGTTAGAGGTTTCAAGTCATGGCTTAGCTTTAAAAAGAGTAGATGGTGTTCATTTTGATATGGCTATTTTTACTAATGTTTATGAAGAACATCTTGATTTTCATGGAACAATGGAACATTTGATGAGTTCCAAAACAAAACTGTTTCATTTGCTTGATCAAAAAGGTTATGCTATTTTAAATAGTGACGAAGTTCGTTTCTATAATTTAGTGAAAGATACGATTCGTGGACATGTTTTAACATATGGTATTGAACATAAAGCGGATGTTATGGCTAGAAATATTCAATTGTTTATTGATCATAGTGAGTTTGATTTACAAATTGGAGAAAGTATAAATCATGTATCTGTACCACTTTTAGGGCGTTTTAATATTTCTAATGTTTTAGCTGTTATCACATCACTAGTTGCTTTAGAAATGCCTATGAGTCAAGTCATTGAGTCGATTTCTTATATTAAGGGTGTTGATGGTAGAATGGAACTTTTGCAACATGATTATCCATTTCATGTGATTGTTGACTATTGTCAACATGCAAAAAGTTTTGAAAAGGTGTTTTCATTTGCTAAAAGTGTGAAAACAACAGGGCGTATTATTGCTGTTTTTGGAGCACCGGGAAAAAGAAATTATAACAAGCGTGAGCAGATTGGAAAATTAGCAAATCAATATTGTGATCAGGTTATTTTAACGGCTGAAGATAATCGAGAAGAAGATATTTATGATATATGTTTGGATATACAAGAATATATTATTAAGCCGGTTAGTGTGATTATTGAAGATCGTCGTATCGCGATTGAGCAAGCAATTGAAATTGCAAATGAGGATGACATCATATTAATCTTAGGAAAAGGGCATGAGCAATTTATGTCTTCATCCATTGGTAATGAGCCTTATCCCGGTGATAAATATGTGGCATTAGATGCTATCGATAAAATTTTTAAAGGAGATGAAGAGGATGAAATACAACAAATTTATTGATCATACTGCATTGAAAGCAGATACAACAAAAGAAACAATCACAAAGCTTTGTGCTGAAGCAAAAGCCTACGATTTTGCTTCTGTTTGTGTAAACCCAGCATGGGTGAGTTATTGTGCAGATTATTTAAAAGATAGTGATGTTAAAGTATGTACGGTAATTGGGTTCCCTTTAGGTGCAAATACATCTGAAGTAAAAGCTTTTGAAGCCAAAAATGCGATCGAACATGGGGCTGATGAAGTCGATATGGTAATTAATATTGGGGCTTTAAAAGATGGACAAAATGAACTGGTTTACAATGATATTAAAGCAGTTGTTGAGGCAAGTGGAAATCATTGCACAAAAGTGATTATTGAAACATGTTTACTGACGGATGAAGAAAAAGTTACTGCTTGTGAATTAGCTAAAAAAGCTGGAGCGACTTTTGTTAAAACATCTACTGGTTTTAGTACCGGTGGAGCAACACCTGAAGATGTTGCTTTAATGAAGAAAACTGTAGGAGATGCATGTGAAGTGAAGGCTAGTGGTGGTGTGAGAAATTATCAAGATATGATCGTTGTGATCAATGCTGGAGCGACACGTATTGGAACTTCTGCTGGAGTCCAATTAATGAATAATGAATAACGAAGAAAGTCAACAAGATTATTAATAAAATCCTTGATTTTCTACTTTTATCCATGTATAATTACGCATGTACTTGATAGTAAAGGGGGGAAGTTCGTTATGGCAAAAACTGTAGTTAGAGAAAATGAATCTTTAGATGAGGCATTACGTCGTTTTAAAAGACAAGTTTCAAGAACAGGAACCCTACAAGAAGCTCGTAAAAGAGAATTCTATGTGAAGCCTGGTTTAAAACGTAAGATGAAATCAGAAGCTGCAAGAAAAAATAAAGGTAAGCAAAGATAAGAAGAACGATGTTCTTCTTTTTTTTATTGCTCATATATTTATATGAGGTGGTATGATGCTTTTGGTAGATAAAAATCAAATTTGTATTAAAGAATATTCAGAAATATTAGTAATGGATCAATATTTTTTTAAAATCAAAATGAATCAATATTGCTTAAATGTAAGAGGCGAAGGATTAGAAATATATTATTACGATCAAAATGAAATTCGTTTAAATGGAACGATTAAAGTGATTGAATATGTATAGAGTAGGTTATGATTATTTATGTATTGAAAAGGACAATATATATTTTTTATTAAAATTTGCAAAAACTAAAAAAATAAAAATATTACACATGAGATATCAAAATGATATGTATTTTTTCTATATTCCTACATATCAGAAATATCTATTTAAGCATTGTTCATTTCCTTATGCTTATATACAAACAATTGGCTTTTTCAAATACGTTTCTTTCTTATCTCGACAATATTTAAATATTCTAGGTGTTTTTTGTTTTCTTTTTGCAGTTATTGGATCGTCTTATTTTATTTTTGATATTCAGATTATAGGAACATTGCCTGAAGTGAATACTTCATTGTTGGCAGAATTAAAAAATGAAAATATTGAATTGTTTTCACCTTTAAAAAGTTATGAAAGTCTTAATGATGTTTTGATTAATTTAAAAACTCTTTTTAAAGATCAAGTAGAATATATGAATGTTTATCAAAAAGGTAGTGTTTTTTATGTTGAATATACTAAAAGAAAGCAGGATGTTATTGAAGAAGAAGATTATCGTAATCTTTATGCTAAGAAAGATGGCATGATTGTTTCGATGGATGTTGATAGTGGAGTTATTAAGGTCAAACCGAATGATTATGTGAAAAAGGGTGATCTGTTAGTTGAAAATACATTGGTTTCGACCCAAGATGAAACAAAGTTTATTCCGGTAAAGGGACATGTTTATGCATATACGTTTAATCAATATGAAGCCAGTATTCAAAATGTTAATCAAGATCAGGCCGAAGCATTTTATCAGCTTTTATTAGCTATTCGTTCACAAATACCAACGAATGCTGTGATTGATAAAGAAAAGGTTTTACAAATGACACGGACTAGTAGTAAAATAACATTGAAGATGCATTACACATTATTGGAAGATATAGCAATTAAAGGAGAAGATGATGAAGGAAGTTATTAAGTTGGATTCTTATACTATTGATGAAGTGAAAAGATTAATTGGACATCAAGAAGAAAATATTCATATTTTAGAAACAGTTTTTGAAACAGAAATTATTGTACGAGGTGATGAGCTTGTTTTCAATGATCAAGAAGAGAAAATTGGGCAAATGAAAAAAGTTCTTGATGCATTATTAAAACTTGTGAAACAAGGGAAAACAATTAGTAAAAGAGATGTTATATATACCTTAAAACTTGCCCAATCTGATAATTTAAAAGTCATTGATGAATTATATGCAATCAAAATTGCCCGTACAATGAGTGGTAAACTCATTTATCCTAAGACGATAGGACAAAGAGAATATTATTATGCTTTGAAAAATAATGATGTGGTTTTTGGAATAGGACCGGCGGGAACAGGAAAAACATATTTGGCTGTTATTTTTGCTGTTCAAGCTTTGAAGAATAAAGAAGTACAAAGGATTATATTAACAAGACCGGCCGTGGAAGCAGGTGAAAACTTAGGTTTTTTACCAGGTGATCTTAAGGAAAAAGTGGATCCATATTTGCGTCCATTATATGACGCGCTTTATGATATGTTAGGACAAGAACAAACTGAACGTATGATTGAAAAAGGTGTGATTGAAATTGCTCCTTTGGCTTATATGCGTGGTCGCACTTTGGAAGATGCATATGTTATATTAGATGAGGCTCAAAATACGACAGATGCGCAAATGAAAATGTTTTTAACACGTTTGGGATTTAATTCTAAAATGATCATTACAGGTGATATTACTCAAATTGATTTACCAAGAGGTATGATGAGTGGGTTAAAGAGAGCTTTGAAGATTTTAAAGAATGTTTCAGGAATACGTTTTGTTTATTTAACAGCTTTAGATGTAGTTAGACATCCTGTTGTACAAAAGATTATCGAACGTTATGAAGAAAAAGATGAAAAAAGCCAAGACTTCATGGAATGAAATCATGGCTTTTTAAATAAGCTTTAAGAACCTTTTGATGAGCTATTGAAAGTGGCTTTTTAGAGATATCATCAAGGGTGTACAATGAAGCGATAGGCTCATTTAATATGAAATGATATACGTGCATATACCAAGTGCGATGAGTAAAGACATGTTTAATGTCTTGAATATAAGTTACAATCGTTAATGATTGTTGAAAATCATGTTCAAAATCTTCAACAAAACGATAAGGATTTTCTGTTTCATATTGGACAAAACCATATAGATTTTCAAGTAATCCTCCTTGAGGGTTTTGAATGAGTAAAATTTGATCTTTATAGGTAATAATTCCAGTTATATAATGAAGTTCTTTGTGTTTTATATTTTTAATTGAAATCGGTAAAACATTTTGTTGGTTATGCTGATAAGCCAAGCATGTTGTAGAAATAGGACATATGTTACATTGTGGATGAAGAGGTCGGCAGATTGTTGCTCCTAAATCCATTAATCCTTGATTAAAAGCAGAAGCATCATAGCCAACGAGTAATTTTGCAACTTGTTGATGAATCTGTTTTTGGGTTTTAGGTAAAGCAATATTATCTTTGATGAAATATTGACGAGACATTATTCTTAAAACATTGCCATCAACAGCCGGTGTAGGTTGATGATAAGCAATAGAACAGATGGCTCCTGAAGTATATGGACCAATTCCTTTTAAAGCTAAGATATCCTGATATTCAGTAGGAAAAATACCATCATATTTATCCATGATTATTTGAGCAGTTTCATGAAGATATTTCGCTCGACGATAATAGCCTAAACCTTCCCACATTTTATAGACTTTTTCGATTGAAGCTTGTGCTAAATCTTGAATCGTTGGAAATTCTTTGAGAAATTGTTCATAATAAGGTATAACAGCTTCAGTTGTTGTTTGTTGCAACATAATTTCACTTATCCATATATGATAGGGATTTTCATCTTGTCGCCAAGGAAAGTCTCTATGATTTATGTGATACCATTGAATTAATTTGTTTTGCATAAAATCACCAGAAGCATTATACAATAATTTTGTAAAAAAGGAAAGGAAGTGATTATTTTGGAAAAAGAAGATAAAATTATTCGCTCTTCATTGATTCAAACAAAGAAAATGGATGAGAGGTTGTCTCCGTATGCTGCAAAGAATCAAGATTGTATTAAAGTGCGAATGGCTCATAAAACAGTTGAAGAATTTGATATTAGATGGCCTTTTGAAGAAGATATTGATCGTGTGCTTTATTCCAAAAGCTATTCACGCTATGTGGATAAAACACAGGCATTATCCTTTTTCAATAATGTGCATATTACAAAACGATCTTTGCATGTACAGTGGGTATCGCGTATTGCTCGTCAAATTGGGCGTGGTTTAAATTTGAATAATGATCTGATAGAAGCGATAGCTTTAGGTCATGATTTAGGACATGCACCTTATGGTCATTTTGGTGAAAGAGGAATCAATGATTGCTTGGTCGAAAGAGACTTTGGATATTTTAATCATCATGCTAATAGTGTTAAAAATCTTTTATTCATTGAACGTCGTGGTAAGGGATATAATGTTTCATTACAAGTCTTGGATGGTATTTTATGTCATAATGGCGAAATTCTATCACGTATTTATAAACCACAAAAAGGTAAAACTGTCGAGCAGTTTTGGGATGAGTATGAAAAATGTTGGCATGTTAAAGATTATTCAAAACAAATTGTACCAATGACATTGGAAGGCTGTGTTGTTCGTATTTCAGATGTCATATCATATGTTGGTAAAGATATTGAGGATGCAATGAGAGTTGGGATTGTACAGGAAAATGATTTGCCAGATGAGGTAGTGAGAGTTTTGGGGAAAGATAATAAATCAATGATTAATCATTTGATTGGTGATTTGGTTATTCATAGTTATCGTAAACCTTATTTGGAGTTTTCTAAAGAAGTTTATCATGCATTAGAAGTTTTATTTGAATTTATTTCTTCACATATTCATCATCATCCTACTTTGTTAAAAGAAAATGAGAAATTAGCACGTTTAGTGAAAGAATTATATAATGCTTTATATGATGATTTAATGAATGATGATCTTGATGATGATAAGGGGATACATGCTCATTTTAAGAAAATGAGTCTTGAATATCAACAAACACCTAAAGAATTGATTGTCAGCGATTATTTGTCAGGAATGACTGATAGCTATGCTTTACAGGTATATCAAGAACGTTTTTTGCCAAAGCAACATAATGAAACAATATAATCAAAAAAATAGTGTAAATTCTCACTAAAAAATGTTAAGATAAAAGTAAAGGGGGTATCATTATGAAACTTATTATTGCAATTGTTAATAATGATGACAGTTCAGCTGTACAAACTGCGTTAACTGAAGGAGGTTTCTTTGTCACTAAGCTGGCTACATCAGGGGGATTTTTGAAAAAAGGAAATACAACATTCTTTATTGGAACAAATGATGAAAAAGTAGATCCGGCATTAGAAATCATCAAGGCTCATGCTAGAAAACGTGTTGAAAAGGAACCAACAGTTCCACCTACTGAAATGGGGGAATTTTTTACACCTATAATGGTAGATGTTTTGGTTGGTGGTGCAACAGTATTTGTTGTTAATGTAGATCGTTTTGAAAAGATTTAGTGAAAAACAGCGGTTGCTGTTTTTTCTTTAAGGAGATTGTATGGAAATTAGAATTTTAAGAGGGCACGAAGTTAAAGAAGCTAGCAATTTCATTGTTAAGATGTTTCAACATGCAACTATATCAGATATTCAACAATATCGAAATGATAAGCTTCTTACACAGATAAAAGAGGGGCATCTTATTTTATTAGGTGCTTTTTATGATAAACTGGTTGGGATAGCGGGGCTAAAGGACTTTCAATATCTTTCTTTTTTATTGGTTGAAGAGCATTATCAAAGACAATCAATTGGAACACAATTGCTTGAAAAAATAAAACAACTTATTTATGATGAACTAACAGTATATGTCTATCCTCCATTTAAAGAGTTTTATTTAAGGAATGGTTTTTTAGTTATGAAAAAAGCATCTCATGAAAACGATGTGATTGAGATGGTATATCAAAGTGAAAATGTTAAACAATTTGATAATTATGATCAAGTTCATGAGTTTATTGCGAGTCAGAAAAAGCGTGTATATGCTTTAGATAATTTTCGACAATTTATGAATGATTTGTGTAATCCACAATTTTTATTAAAAACAATTCATATTGGAGGAACGAACGGCAAGGGATCCACAACCAATTATATTCGTTCAGTATTACAAAAAGAGGGTTATCGTGTTGCTACTTTTACATCACCGATTCTTGTAACGCGATTAGAAGTTATGCGTATTAACAATCAACACATCCAAGAACAGGAAATTATTAAATATGCTAATCATTATATGTCATTATGGTTGAAGTATGAGTTATCGATGTTTGAAATAGAAGTTTTCATTGCGATTATGTTTTTTCTTAAGCATCGTGTTGATTTTGCGATTTTTGAAGTTGGTTTAGGCGGTGAATTAGATGCTACGAATATCGTGTCACCTATCGTTGCAGTGAATACTAATATTGGGTTAGATCATGTCAAATATTTGGGCGATACATATGAGAAGATTGCATATACAAAAGGTGGCATTATTAAAGATCATGTACATTTTATAACTGGAGAGAAAAAGGAAGTTTGTTTAAAAGTATTTGGGCAACTTTGTCAACAACACCATAGTCCTTTAATACGTGTTCAAAATATTGAACAGATTCACCAACAAAATGGGTCTCTATCTTATACATATCGTGGATATCAAATCGAATTAAATACTTTAGCTATGTATCAGATAGAAAATAGTGCTCTTGCTATAGAAATATTATTATATTTGAATGATCATGGATATATCACTTTAAATGAAGAGCATTTAAAAGAAGGATTAAAAGAAGCTGTATGGGAAGGTCGATTTGAAACAGTTAATGAAAATCCTTTAATTATTATTGATGGTGCTCATAATAAGGAGGGAATGGAAGCTTTTTATCAATCAGCTAAGAAATTTCCTGACGTTAAAGTGATTTTCAGTGCTTTGCGAGATAAAGATACACATGCAATGTTAGAAAAACTTTTAATGTTAACGAATGATGTTACTGTTTGTGAATTCGATTTTTATCGAGCTCAAAGCGCTGAAAAATTAGCTGAATCTTTTCCGGTAAAGATTGAAAAGGATTGGCATCGGGCTGTAGATGAGGCATATATGCATCAAGGAACAGTGTTTATCACTGGTTCACTTTATTTTATTGCACAGGTCAGAGCTTATATTTTAAGTCGAAAGAAAAGGTAAAAGTCAGATCTGAAAAAGCCTGTCTTTTTTATTAAAGTAGATTTAATAAGGGAAGTCATTATTTTTGAAGATGTCGGTCAATTTGCAGTAAAGGATGTTTCAAAACTAAAGATTGAAAAAGTAGTCGATTTATGAGTAGGGCAGATGCATGCTCAATATGTGGTACTGGTGTATATATTTTGACAACACCATCAAGTGTTAATGCAAAAAAAGGGAATATCCTTGTCCATGAAACAGCAGAGACAATTGAAGAAGTAGGTCCTGATGTAAAAAGATATAAACCAAATGATTGGGTTGTAAAGAATGTCAAAATGGTCATTATATTATAATACATATACGCATATGAATGCCAAAACTGATAGTGATATATATTGTTGTGCCAGATAGTGCTGTAACAGAGGTTCATGAATCATTACTTGATGATTTAGCAGTTTTTGTTGAACCAGCAAACTGCTGTATGGGTGGTATCAAAAATTGGGAAATATGGCACTGATATTGTGATTAATGCTTTAGTATGTGTGCTTTTTTGGTTTAAATGGTAATGCGACACAAACGATTTGTCAAAGTGATATTGCAACAAGAAATATTTTTATTTTAGGCAGTTATATTGGTCATTTCACATTTAAACCTACAATTCAATTATTGAGTCGTGATGTCGTTGATTTTAGAAACATCGTTTAACTTTAGATGAATTTGGTATAGGATTTGAGGAATGCGTAAAGGTGAAGCATTGGAAATTGACTTATATCCTTATAAGAGTAAGTACGAAAATATGACTGATGTAGATATCAGTCTAAAAAAAGTGCATTAGAGAATCTATGAATATGAAGATTTTTTAAAAACAAGTCAATATCAGATTGCAATCTTTCATCCTGTAGTCATTGATAATACGGGTATTGATCCTTTTAGTACAGGTCCTGTCCTTATAGATCTCATTCCATAGGACATATAGTTATATCCTTTCGTTATGCGAATGGACATCTGAATTTATGGCAGCATAGTCATCAGAAATGGTTTCTGCCATTGAGTGGAATGATACCAAGAGAATAGGCAAGATAATGTGTTGAATAATTGTCACTGGCTGAGTCGAGACAGTAGTGAGCAAAAGAAAGAGAAGAATTAACTGACTTGAACTGAGCCAGTGCATTTATAGATGTGAGAACATAATGAACAGAGGCTTTCTATCAGCTTGTTAACAGGTATAAGCCATATTCATTACCGATAGGGGCTATGAATCTTACAATGGTTTTGAACAGAATGTTTGACCTTGAAATAGAGAAAAATGATAAAATCGTGTCCTGATAGAACTTTACAATATGAGATGGAGAGAGAGGAAACTTCATTTCGATAACTCAAGTATTGGACTGAATGCATTGCATGACAAAAAAGAGAGCTCAGGTTAATTTGATAAGATCTGTATATATGATTCTAAGAAAAAAGGTGGAAAAATCCACCTGTAAAACATCTGAAAGCAAAAGCCTCTACTTTTTGGCTTGAATAAATATTAAAAACCAGAAAAAATAGATTTTCAGATTATTCCTCGTTAAATATTGTCATTTTAATTTAGTGACATTGGTTTCTTAAGCTCTCTGGTTTCTTTGAGAAGCTGTGGCTTTTTAAGGACTTCCTGACAATAAAGATCATAGAAACTCATATTTTTTCTGATATAAATATGACCTCTAAAAAAGATTGAACTACAAATGAAAAGAATGGTCGATAGCAAAGAAATATTCATAACTTTTTTGGGAATCGTGTCATAAAAAAATCAAGAGGTAATGATAAACACATCAATAAAAGCAAACTGGAACGCTTTTTAAATAGCAAATAAACAAAAACCACAAAAAAGAGCTGCTATGACAAACAACTCTTAAATGGTCAATATTGAGCATTTTTCTTTTTGAAATTTGTACATAACTTTTTCTCATTTCTGCTTATACTGTAAATAGTAAAATGAATTGAGCATTTTTTGAAAAAATATAGAAATTTTGGGTTGAATGTAAGCAGTCACATAGTGTATAATACAATGGTAACAAAAAGGAGGAACAATAAATGGAAAAATATGTCTATCTATTTAGTGAAGGTAATAAAAGCATGCGTAACTTACTTGGTGGTAAGGGTGCTAATTTAGCCGAAATGACTAATATTGGTTTGCCTGTACCTCAAGGTTTTACAGTGACGACTGAAGCTTGTACTAAATATTATGAAGATGGAAAAGTTATTTCTAAAAAAATTGAAGATCAAATTTATGAAAAACTTGCTGAACTTGAAAAAATTACAGGTAAAAAGATGGGAGATCCAAAAAATCCATTGCTTGTCTCTGTTCGTTCTGGAGCTAGAGCATCTATGCCTGGTATGATGGATACAGTATTAAATTTAGGATTAACTGATGAGGTTGCAAAAGAATTTGCTGTAGTTACAAACAATCCTCGTTTCGTGTATGACAGCTATCGTCGTTTTATTCAAATGTTTGCTGATGTTGTAATGGGATTCCCAAAAAGTTCATTTGAAAGAAAATTTGATGATATCAAAGAAGAAAAAGGTGTTCAGTTTGATACTGATTTAACTGCTGAGGACTTAATGGAAGTTGTAGAAATCTATAAAAATGAATACAAAAATCATTCTGGTGAAGAATTCCCACAAGATCCTAAAGTTCAATTAATGGAAGCGGTTAAAGCTGTATTCAGATCTTGGAATAATGATCGTGCTATTACTTATAGACGTTTAAATGATATTCCAAGTAGTTGGGGTACTGCTGTTAACGTTCAAGAAATGGTTTATGGTAACCGTGGAAATACTTCTGGTACAGGTGTTGCCTTTACAAGAAATCCTGCAACAGGTGAAAAGAAATTATATGGTGAATACTTAATGAATGCTCAAGGTGAAGATGTTGTGGCTGGTATTCGTACACCTCAATCTATTGAAACTTTAAAAGAAGTTATGCCAGAATGTTATGATCAATTTGTTAAGATTAATAAGATTCTTGAAGATCATTATAGAGATATGCAAGATATGGAATTTACTATTGAAGATGGTAAATTATTTATGTTACAAACTCGTAATGGTAAGAGAACTGCAGCAGCTGCATTAAAGATTGCTGTTGACTTAGTTAATGAAGGTATGATTACTAAGGAAGAAGCTTTATTAAAAGTTGAACCAAAACAATTAGATCAATTATTACATCCTAATTTTGATGCAGATGCATTAAAGAATGCAAAAGTTGTAGCAACTGGTTTAGCTGCATCTCCAGGTGCTGCAACTGGTCAGATTTATTTCACTGCAGAAGATGTTATTGAAGCATCACAAAATGGAGTACAAGATATTTTATTAGTACGTCTTGAAACTTCTCCAGAAGATATTGAAGGTATGAATATTGCTCATGGTATCTTAACAATTCGTGGTGGGATGACTTCACATGCTGCTGTTGTTGCACGTGGTATGGGAACTTGCTGCGTATCTGGATGTGGGTCTTTGAAAATTGATGAAGAAGCTAAAATTTTGACTACACCAGATGGTAAAGAATATCATGAAGGTGATTATATGTCATTAGATGGAAGCACTGGTAATGTTTATGGTGAACAAATTAAGACAGTTGAGCCAGAAATTAGTGGTGATTTCCAAACATTCATGCAATGGGCTGATGAAGCACGTCAATTACAAGTTCGTACAAATGCTGATACATCTAGAGATGCATTACAAGCTCGTAAATTTGGTGCTGAAGGTATTGGTTTATGTAGAACAGAACATATGTTCTTTGAAGAAGAAAGAATTTTCAACTTCAGACGTATGATTACTGCTGAAACAGTAGAAGCAAGAAAAGAAGCTTTAGAGAAAATTTTACCTTATCAAAAGAGTGACTTTAAAGAATTATTTAAAGCAATGGAAGTTTATCCAGTAACAATTCGTTTCTTGGATCCACCTTTACATGAATTCTTACCTCATACAGATGAAGAAATTAAACCTTTAGCTGAAAGCTTAGGTATGACTTTTGAAGCTTTAAAAGCACGTGTTGAATCATTAAAAGAATTTAACCCAATGATGGGTCATAGAGGATGCCGTCTTGCAATTACTTATCCAGAAATTGCTGAAATGCAAACAAGAGCTGTTATTGAAGCTGCTATTGAAGTCAATCAAGATGGATTGAATGTAACACCTGAAATTATGATTCCTCTTGTTGGGGATGTTCATGAATTAAAATATGTTAAGAAAATTGTTTGTGATACTGCTGATAAGATTATTGCAGAAGCTGGAGTTGAACTACCATACAAAGTTGGTACTATGATTGAAATTCCAAGAGCTGCTTTAACTGCTGATAAGGTCGCTGAAGAAGCTGAATTCTTTAGCTTTGGTACAAACGACTTAACTCAAATGACTTATGGATTTAGCCGTGATGATGCTGCAAAATTCTTAAATGATTATTATGCAAAACAAATCTTTGAATCTGATCCATTTGCTAAAGTAGACCAAGAAGGTGTTGGTCAATTAATGCAAATTGCTTGTGAAAAAGGTCGTAAAGTACGTCCTGATATTAAATTAGGAATTTGTGGTGAACATGGTGGAGAAGCAAGTTCTGTTGAATTCTGTCATAAATTAGGGTTATCTTATGTTTCATGTTCTCCATTCCGTGTACCTTTAGCTCGTTTAGCTGCTGCTCAAGCTGCTGTTAAAGAAAAAATGGGAATTGAATAAAATCAAATAAAGGGATATGTGAAAGCATATCTCTTTTTTTATAGGGGGTTAATGATGAAGAAATGTATAATATTTTTGTCACTTTTTCTTTGTTTATTATGTATTGGATGTACGAAAACTGAAACTGAAACAACTCATTTACAAAGTGTTATCGACTATCAGGATATTTCTATGACAGTAGACATTGAATTGGTTCATGATGGAGAAGTTGTATATGAACAAAATCAACAGACTGTCTCAACTTTTTCTGATAGTTCAAAATATGATGAAATGTTATCTTATTATGAATCTCTTGGATTAGCAGATTATGCAAAGGAATATGATGGTGCTGAGTATCAGATTACTGAAAACTCAGATCAATTGACAATTACTGAAATTATCAATTTAGATTTTACAAAATTATCAGCTGAAGGTTATCAAAAGATGACTTTAGGGCAGGCAACACCAGAAGAAAACTATTATATTGATTATCAACAAATGCTTGATAGTTTAACTAACCAGGGCTTTGAAGTTATTGAATAAAGAGTTTTTATAAATTGCTTTTATCGATTTTATTTCTATGCTATAATGTTTAAAGAGTGAAGGTGATTTCATGAGAATACAATTAAATTTAGATAGTTTAGCTGTTCTTTTGTTTTGTGGAGATCTTGTTGTAAATAATACAACGGCTTTAACTCAAGAAGAATGGTATGAAGTTGAGAGAAGGTTAAAAAGTTCTTCTAAAAAATCACCGGCTAAGTTATTTGGTATGAACAAAGATACCTTGACTGATATTTTAGGTATTGATGAATATATTGCGTATAAAATGATTGCTAGAACACATTCTATGAATGAAATGATGTTTGCATTAGCCAATTTAGAGAATGAAGGAATTTTTATTACAACTAAATATGAAGAAAACTATCCTAAAAGGTTAACAACAATTTTGAAAAAGCGGGCACCTTTGTTTTTATATTTTATAGGAGATATGTCTCTTTTGCAAAACATGGTATCAATTGTTGGACCACAGAAAATGGAAAAAAGGTTAAATTCTTTTACTAGAAATTTGGTGACAAAAATTTACGATGAAAATCGGGTATTGGTTTCAAGTGGTTTAAAGGGGCTCGATGCTTATGCATTAAGAACACATTTACGGCTTGGAGGAAAAGCCGTTTGTTTTGTAGGTGATCATTTATTCGATAAGAAAAAAAATTATTCAAAGTATCTTCGAGAAGGACGTATGGTTTTATTGAGTGCAGTTGATCCTTTTGCTTATTTTAATGTAACAAATGCTTTAGATAGAAATATATATGTATGTGGATTAAGTGATTTACAATTTATAACGGCAACGCATATTAATAGTGGGGCTGTTTGGTTTACGACGATTCAAAATTTTCATTATCATTGGACGAAGCAATTGGTTCTTGATGATGAACATTATGGTGGAAATATTCGTTTGTTGGAAATGGGCGCTATTAGGGTCAGCTATGAAGATATATTATCTTTATTAACTTTAGATCAAATTGTTGAGAAAAATGAAATTGTTGAGGAGGAAGAAAAAGTTCTTGTAGATCAAATGTCTATATATGAATTTTTAGATGAATAGTATGTGGTATGATTTCACAAATAAGTATAAAAAAGCACCTGTAACGATGACTTTAATCATTATATGTATAATGTTTTATGTAATTTCTTTTTTATTTTATGGAGAAGAGATGAATGTTCTAGAAGCTCTCTCTATGGGTGCGTATAATCCTTTATATTTATATTATTATCATCAATATTGGAGGTTATTAACATCTCAGTTTATTCATTTTGGAATATTACATATTGCGGTCAATTGTTATTCCTTATATGGTATTGGCTCTTTTATTGAATCTGTATTAAAAACAAATAAATATTTGATTGTGTTATTCGTTTCAGCGTTATTTACTTCAGGTATTCCATATATTCTTTTTATCATTAATGGTTTTGGAGAAAATCTTGTAAGTGGAGGGATAAGTGGTGTTATTTTCGGTTTGATTGGTGCTTTGGGAGCTTTAGCTATTACATATAAAAATGTTTTTCTAGATATTTTTAAAAGATTAGCGCCAAATGTAATTTTAATGCTTGTTATCTCATTGATCGTTCCTTCTATTTCATTGTCAGGTCATGTTTGTGGGTTATTAGGAGGATTTATGAGTACTTATATAATAGTGAATATACAACGTAAGAAAACAAATCATTTTGTTAATTAGTTAGGAGGAACATACTATGTCATTACAAGATAAGTATAAAGAATATAAAGAAAGACAGGAAGCAAAACAATATTTTCGTTCTCAAAACGATCAGTTTTTAAATGGCACACAGTATTTGAAAACAATCGGTATAGGATTGTTGATATCGATTGCATGTGGAATTGTATTGGGAGTTGTTATTTCAGTATTATCTATAACTTCTTCATTCTTTTATATTTTAGCTGGCTTTGTTGTAGCTAGAGGTATCACAACAGTTTCAGGAATTCAATCCAAACAAATGGCTGTTTTAAGTGTTATATTATCTTTTATATGTTTTGTTGTGGGTGAGATGACTTGGAATTATATTCCTTTTCATCAATTAGGTATTGGTTTAGAAATGATTTCAATATTTGATTTGTTTATTGAAAGTGTTCGTAATTTATTTATAGGTGATATCTTTACAACTATTTGTGTCATTATTGGAATGGTTATCGCTTATCAACAGGCTCAATAAAACCTGAGTTTTCACTCAGGTTTTAACAACTTTGATGGAAATCAGGCTGATAGTATTTTTTTACATACTCATCATATAATTCTTTAAATCTTTGATAATGAACAATCTCCCTCTGTCTTAAAAAAGACAATGGTGCTAAGACATCAGGATCATCTGTTAGGTCGATTAAATTTTCATAAGTTGCTCGTGCTTTTTGTTCGGCTGCCATATCTTCTGCAATATCAGCAACAGGATCACCAGTAACCGCAAAATATTGAACAGTAAATGGAACACCATTGGCATCTGTTGGATATAAAGAGAGACCATGCTCAGTATAATTACTTTCTATACCAGCTGCTTTGATTTCATCTATTGTCGCATCTTTAGTTAATTGATAGACAATAGTTGAGATCATTTCCATATGTCCAAGTTCCTCAGTTCCAATATCTGTTAATAAAGCTTTTCCTTTATCATCAGGCATTGTATATCTTTGAGTTAGATATCTTAAAGATGCTCCTAATTCTCCATTTGGCCCTCCAAATTGAGTAATAATACATTTTGCCATTCTTAAATCTTTATTTCTGATTGCAATTGGGTATTGCAATTTTTTACTATATGACCACACTTACCAATTCCTCCTTTAACATTGATATTCCCATGGCCATGGACCATCTACCCATTCAAAAGGTATTTTATCTGTTGTGTTTTGAACTGATAAAGGACCATAATCTTTTTCAAAAGTTTTTTGTGCATCTTTGGCCTTATTTGCATAGTCGACATATAATTTTATCATTCTTTGATTATCAGGATGTGTATCTAAGAACAGATTAATTTCATGTGCTATAAAAGCATACATTTGAACTTCTAACAAGGCTTTTTGTCTTTGACTTTGTGGTTGCAAACAATAGTTTGAAAATCCATGATAAGACATATATAAATTTTTAAATAGATTTCCTAGCATGAAAGCTTCTTCTGGATTAAATAGTTTTGGATTGTTTTTTTTTGTTTCTTTCATCATAAATGTAGGTTGAAAAGCATTTTGATTATCTTGATAAATATTCATATTGACCTCCTTCACTTTAAATTATTCATATAATTCAAAAGAGTTACTGAAAAATGTTTATTTTCAGTTCATATTATATAACTATAATAATAAATAAAGGAGTGGTCATATGAGAGTTGAAGTTGTATATACAACACATTGTAAAGATGCTAAATTACTTGCTGAAGATATGGCAAGATTTGCTCGTACATATGCCAAACCTATTAGTGAATTTGATTATCATCAATCCATTGATTTGTTAGTCATCGGTTTTGAAGAATATCCTTGCCTAAAAGACAAGGAATTGGAGAATTTTATTAAAAGTTTATCGAGAGAAAATGTTCGTAATTTAGCTTTGTTTAACATGTTTTGTTTTGATAATAAACAAATGGATAGGATTATAGAATTATGTCAAAAACAGGACTTACCATTAATGAGAGAAACATATTCTTGTAAAAAAGGAATTCGTTCAAAACATTATTTGAATGGTGATATTATTTCAGGCGGTAGAGTATATATCGAAGATATGGTTAATATCTGTAATCATTATTATTAAATATGAGAAAATTCTAACAAACTTATTTTAGATTGCTTTATACTACTGGATTAAGATTGGGAGAGGCGGGTGAGGCTTTGAGTCTTAAGATTGATGATGGTTATTTAAATAATAATATAATCACTGTTCACACAGGAAAAGACTATGTAAGTCGGCTTGTACCATTTAAGGATTCTTTAGCCGAATGGCTAAAAGAATATAAAGCTAAAAACAATAAAAAAACTGATACCTATTGAATCTTGCTATGGCAGAAGAAGAGCAAATAATATCATTAGTGATTTTTTTCAGGAAGACAATGTTAAGAAAAGCTAATATTTCTTCTAATCCTCAAAACGGACATACTAGAGGTGCTTGTGTGCATTCTTTTAGGCATACATTCGCATGTGATTTCTTAGATCAAATGATAAAAGAAAGACTAGATTCATGTTGTGGATTGCCATGTTTAAGTGTTTATCTTGGACATACCAATGTTATCAATACAGAAATTTATTTACGATTAACGATGTAGCATTATGATGAAGTCATTGATCAAGAACTTCATATATAAATCTAGGTTATTCCAGATGAATAATTTTTCTAAATTATCAAGTAATCATTTTCTTAAATATCTTGTCAATCAAAAAAGGGCAAGTAAGAATATAATATAAATATATAAGGACGTATTTGTATTATTGCATGAATTTATGGCATTAAACAAATCTAAAAAAGAACATATCTTTTTATCATTCATCATTTTAAATTGACGACATTGGAGAGGATATTTGCAATATAACCCTCAAGTACCATTAAAACCTTAACTTAATGACATTGACATAATTACTTACCTTTTTGAATATTTTCTTCTTATAAAAATTTTTATAAATGGCCATAACAACTAACATTCCAAGTATAGCAGTCAAAATAGCAATGTGAATAAACAACTGCTTAATTAAAAATAACGTCTTCTAAAATAAAAATCAATCCATATATTAACAATAATAGTGCAGTTGCATGATTATGTTTAGCAACATCTGTTATACTTTTAGCAAGTATAGGGCGGATGTTATGATAAATTGTAAATGTTTTTAACTACGAATTTAATAATAATGACCAATTTTCAGTGGTCATATGGTATCTCTCCTTTGTCGTTTTCTTTTTCATTGTTCATATTTATATATTGTTCAATCGTTTGATCTGAGTAACTTAACAAATGACCAAATGCATAAGCTATTTCTGTTCTTAATTTAGAGTATTTTTGATTTACAATAGATTGTTTTTTGTATTCCTTTAATGCTATATATTCTTCTATATATTTTTTTTCTTTATAAAAAATAATATTATATGTCTTTCTATTGAGTGAATAAGGAAATAAATCAGTAATTAAAGGATCATCATCCAAATAATAATAAGTTTGATATTGATTTGTGATAGTTTCCACAAAAGGAATATAGCTGTCTCTTTCTTCTTTAGTAGTACAAGGATGAGCTAAAGCTATATTTTTCATACCAGCTTTGACCATTTCATTAAAACAATCAATAACACCACACTGATAAGAATACGAATCAATTTGTTTCATGGTTGTTCAAGTCCTTTCTTTTTGAATATCATTGTTATGTTCCACACCTATTGTATCATATACGAGTAGGGACGTAAACTCATTCCTTAGATTTCATCAGAGTTTCTCAGCCAATGGTTACT
>CAYSWW010000006.1:0-24912 GCA_964434915.1 uncultured Coprobacillus sp. | reverse complement strand
GGCGCGACAATAGCAAGCTGCCGGTTCTTCAGGATATCTTCGGATATCCTTTTTTAGTATTAAAAATGATGATGTTTTTTTAGAGTGTAAAAAAAGAAGCTGTTTGAAACAATCTTATAAAAATATTGTTTTCGTTACAGCTTCTGAATTTTTATTGGTTTAATAATGATGCAGCGGCTTCATCAATAATTAATGTACAATTAGGATGATCTTGTAACGCACTAGCAGGTAAATCAATTGTTTTTTCTCCCTCAATTAGACCTTTGACCGCTTTTTCCTTTCCTTTTCCACAGGCAATAAGTAATACTTTCTTTGCTTTCATAATATTCGCAATTCCCATACTTACCGCTTGTTTTGGTACTTCATCGATCTTTCCGTCGAAGAATAAACGAGCGTTATCTTCAATGGTAGATTGTTTTAAATCAACTTTATGAGTAACTGCTTCAAAAGATGTTCCTGGTTCATTGAAGCCAATATGTCCATTAGATCCAATACCTAATAACTGAATATCAATAGGATTTTCTTCTAATAATTGATTGTATTTTGCACATTCCTCATCAATATTTCCCTGCCCCTTAGGAATATGTACATTATTCATATCAATATCAATTTGATTGAATAAGTGTGAGCACATAAAATAATAATAACTTTGTGGATGTGATTGATCTAATCCAAAATATTCATCTAGATTGAATGTTTTGATTTTCTTATAAGATGTACCATATGTCTTATGGTCTTCAACCATTAATTCATATAGACGAATAGGGGTTGATCCAGTTGCTAATCCTAAATTGGCTTCTTGATTATTTTTAACAACATTCAACATGATTTCACATGCTTTTTGACTTGCTTCCTCATAATTTTTTGCGATAATTACTTCCATTTTTGTCCCTCCAATATCTATCACCATTATATAATAATTTTATATAAAATGAAAGATTAATTTTCATATTTTGAAAATGTTGATTTATTTATTAAAAATTAAAAAATACCTTTGATGAATCACGACTCATTTAATTGATTTTATCTATTTTACTTGAATTAAAGATTATATTTTTCAGATAATTCTTTATTTTACAATCAAAATAATGTAAAATAAATTTATATGGAGGTAGGTCAAAATGACAATGATAAAAGGAATTGCGGCATCTAATGGTATTGCAATTGCAAAAGCATACAAATTAGTTATGCCAGATTTAACAGTACAAAAAGTAACTGTTGATGATGTTGAAAAAGAAGTAAAAGCATATGAAAGTGCGATGGATCAAACTGCGAAGGAACTTGGAGCAATTAAAGAAGCAGCATCTAAAAATTTATCTGCTGATGAAGCTGCTGTTTTTGATGCACATGCATTAGTTTTATCTGATCCAGAATTGAAGACTCAAGTTGAAGACAAAATCAGAAATGAAAAAGTTAATGCTGCCGCTGCTCTTGATGAAGTAGCTGCAATGTTTGTTTCTATGTTTGAGTCAATGGGAGATGAATATTTTAGAGAAAGAGCGGCTGATATTAAAGACGTTTCTCGTCGTTTATTAGCAAACTTATTAGGAAAACCTTTGCCTAATCCTGCATTAATTGATGAAGAAGTTGTAATTATTGCTGACGATTTAACACCATCTGATACAGCTCAGTTAAATAAAAATTTAGTAAGAGGATTTGCAACAAATATTGGGGGTAGAACTTCTCACTCAGCTATTATGGCAAGAAGTTTGGAAATTCCAGCTGTTGTAGCTTGTAAAACAATCACTGATGAAGTGAAAGATGGAGATATGATTGTTCTAGATGGTACTGAAGGAACTGTCATTGTTAATCCTAATGAAGCAACAGTGAAAGAATATGAAACAAAACGTGATGAATATGTTGCATATAGAGAAGAATTAAAGAAATTAGTTAATGAAAAAACAGTGACAACTGATGGACATCATGTTGAATTAGTTGCTAATATTGGAGGAGCAAAAGATCTTCCTGGGGCAAAAGAAAATGGTGCTGAAGGTGTTGGTTTATTTAGAACTGAATTCTTATATATGGAATCAGCTGAATTACCAACAGAAGAAAAACAATATGAAGTTTACAAAGAAGTATTAGAAGCAATGAATGGTAAACCTGTTGTTGTAAGAACTTTAGATATTGGTGGAGACAAAGAAATTGAAGCAATTGATTTACCAAAAGAAATGAATCCATTCTTAGGTGTACGTGCAATCCGTTTGTGTTTCCAAAGAGAAGATATCTTTAGAACACAATTAAGAGCATTATTAAGAGCATCAGTACATGGTGATTTGAGAATCATGTTTCCTATGATTGCTGCTTTGAGTGAATTTAGAAAAGCAAAAGGTATTTTATTAGAAGAAAAAGAAAAATTAGTTGCTGAAGGTATTCCAGTTTCTGATACATTACAAGTTGGTATTATGATTGAAATCCCCGCTGCTGCTGTATTAGCTGATCAATTTGCAAAAGAAGTTGATTTCTTCTCAATTGGTACAAATGACTTAATTCAATATACATTTGCAGCAGACAGAATGTCTTCTGGTGTAGCATACTTATATCAACCATTTAATCCTTCAATCTTAAGATTAGTTAAGAATGTTATTGAATCTGCTCATAAAGAAGGTAAATGGGTAGGTATGTGTGGAGAAATGGCTGGTGAAGCATTAGCTGCTCCATTATTAATTGGTTTAGGACTTGATGAATTCTCAATGTCTGCAACATCAATTTTATCACAAAGAAAATTAATTAGAGGTCTTTCTAAATCTGAAATGGAAGAATTAGCAAATAAGGCAATGAACTGTGGAACGATGGAAGAAGTTGTTGACTTAGTAGAAAGCACAATAAAATAATGATAATCGAAAAGGTGGTCATTTGATCACCTTTTTAAATACTTCTTCTTCTAACACTGTAACAACATCTATTAATAGTTTTTCATCCTTTAATGTAAAGCGATTATATATAGGAGAATCAATGTCTAAGACAGCAACGACTTCATCATCAATGATGATAGGTAGGACAATCTCACTACGACTATCACTATCACAAGCAATATGTCCTATAAATTGATGAACATTCTCTACTCTTATCACTTCTTTTTTTAAAGCAGCTTTACCACATACTCCTTTGCCTATAGGGATTCTGACACAAGCTGGTTTACCTTGAAATGGTCCAAGTACTAGCTCTTCTTCTTCACATAAATAAAAACCGATCCAGTTAATATCATCAAAATATTGATTTAAAAAAGCAGATATGTTTGATAAGTTGGCAATTAGGTTATTTTCATCCTTTACCAACGCATAAAGTTGATCCAAAAATAAATGTTTATTCATTGCTTTCACCTCCAAATTAGTATAACATACAATCAGAGGTGATGGTAATGAAAATACAAAAAATGATCAATGTGGCTATGAATGATAATCATCCTGATTACTCAATTGCAATTCAAAGACAGGAAGTGTTATACCAACGTAGAAATGATTTAAGAAGTGAATTTGGGCGCGATTACACAAGAATTATTTTTTCTCAAGCTTATCGTCGCTTGAAACATAAGACCCAAGTTTTTTTTGCGGTAGAAGATGATCATGTTTGTACAAGAAGTGAGCATGTTAATCTTGTTGAGTCTATTTCATATACAATTGCTCATGAATTGGGATTAAATACAGAATTAACAAAAGCAATTGCCGTTGGTCATGATTTGGGTCATGCTCCTTTTGGTCATGGTGGTGAAACAATTTTAACACAAATTGCTAAAAAGCATGGTCTAGAGAAATTTTGGCATGAAAAAAATAGTCTGCATTTTGTTGATGCTATTGAATTATTGGAAGATAATGAACATGATCAATATAATTTAAATTTAACATATGCAGTTAGAGATGGCATTATTTCTCACTGTGGTGAGATGAACCAGAAATATATTCAAAAAAGAGATGAAGTTATTGATATAAATGATTATCAAAGGGCTGGGCAATATAATCCTTGGACATATGAAGGTTGTGTTGTGAAAATGTCTGATAAGATTGCTTATTTAGCTAGAGATATAGAAGATGCTTTAAGACTACGTGTTTTGAGTGAAGAGAAGGTTGATGAATTAAAAAATAAAATTAATTCGCTTGGAAAATATCAGTTTCATGCTATTAATAATGGTTCAATTGTGAATTATTTTATTCATGATGTTATCGAAAATTCCTCTGTAGAAAAAGGGATTGGATTATCTGATGAAGCTTTTGCAATAATGAAAGAAATGATGGTATTTAATTATCAAAACATTTATTTAATTAAACGAGTACAAGTTCATAATAAATATGTGGCTCTTATTTTAGAATCTTTGTATGATTTTCTATATGACTTTTCTGAAGAAAAAGATATCATTGCTGCTTTAAAATCGCAACAAGAACAATATCCAAAATTAATTTCTCATTATTTAAAATGGTTAGAAAAATATACCTTAATAGAAAATTACCCAAGATTACCTCAATACAAAAATCAAATTGTTTATGATTTTATTCATGATCCCCTTGCAATGGAAAAAAGTTTAATAGATTATTTATCAGGAATGAGTGATACATTTATTATTCAAGCTTTTAATGAATTAATTTCTTTTTAAAATAATGATTTAAGTTGCCATGAAACTATGCTAAAATAGCTATAAATGGAAGAAGGAGTTTGATTATGCCAATTAAAATACCAGATCATTTACCTGCAGCTAAAATTTTAAAAGATGAAAATATCTTTATTATGAATGAAACACGAGCAATGACTCAAAGAATTCGACCTCTTAAATTGTTGATTTTAAATATTATGCCAACAAAAATTGTTACTGAAACACAACTACTTAGATTATTATCAAATACGCCTTTACAAATGGAAGTAGATTGGATTCATATGTCATCACATGAGTCCAAAAATGTATCTAAGGAGCACTTATTAGCTTTTTATAAAACTTTTAAAGATATTCAAGATAATAAATATGATGGTCTTATTATTACAGGTGCTCCAGTAGAAAAACTAAAATTTGAAGATGTGGATTATTGGGATGAATTAACTGAATTACTAGAGTGGTCTAAGACACATGTCTTTAGCAGTTTCTTTATCTGTTGGGCAGCTCAAGCAGCATTATATTATTTTTATGGAGTTTCTAAACATTTATTAGATCATAAATTAACAGGTGTTTATTTGCATCATACAAATGTAGAAAAGATGAATCGGAAAATTTTAAGAGGATTTGATTATCAATTTTATGCTCCTCACTCACGATATACATCTGTATCTAAAGAAGATATTGAAAAAATCGATGATTTAGATATTTTGGCTGATTCAAAAGAAGCAGGTGTTTATATTGTTGCTTCTAAGGATGGTTCAAGATTTTTTATCACAGGGCATCCGGAATATGATCCGGATACATTAGATAAGGAATATCGTAGAGATCTTGCTAATCCGCATATTGAAAGTGAAATGCCAAAAAATTATTATTTGAATAATGATATTAATGGTGAAATACAAGTCAAATGGCGTTCACATGCCTATTTAGTTTTTGCAAATTGGTTAAATTATTATGTTTATCAACAAACACCATATGATTTAGAGGATCTGAAGGGAAGATAATCCTTTTCTTTTTAAGTATAAATTGTAGTTGAGTTCTTGAACTTTTTTATGTAAAATAGTAAACATACGTAGGAGGAATAAAATATGACAAAAATTATGGCGGTTAACGCAGGGAGTTCATCATTAAAATTTCAATTATTTCTTATGCCTAGTGAAGAAGTTGTGACTTCTGGGATTGTTGAAAGAATTGGTTTAGATGATGGAATATTTACAATAAAATATAATGGAGCGAAAAAAACAAAGACTTGTCCAATTCCTGATCATCAAGTTGCTGTAGATATGTTATTGAAAGCACTTGTGGATGAAGGGGTTGTCCAACAATTAAGTGAAATTAATGCTGTTGGGCATCGTATTGTGCACGGTGGTGAATATTTTAACGATAGTGCAGTTGTTGATGATGATGTTGTGAAGAAAGTTGAAGAATTATGTGAACTTGCACCTTTACATAATCCAGCTCATTTAATTGGATATCGTGCTTTTAAAGATGCTTTGCCTGGAGTGCCACATGTGTTTACATTTGATACAGCTTTCCATCAAACTTTGGAAAAAGAAAATTATTTATATCCATTGCCATTGGAATATTATACAGATTTAAAAGTCAGAAGATATGGAGCTCATGGAACAAGTCATAAATATGTTTCTGAACAAGTGATTCAGATGTTAGGAAACCCTAAAGAATCACGTGTGATTGTATGTCATCTTGGTAATGGAGCAAGTTTGTCTGCTGTATTAAATGGAAAATGTATTGATACATCTATGGGATTTACACCACTTGCTGGAGTTATGATGGGAACACGTTGTGGAGATGTTGACCCGTCAATTATGCCATATTTATGTAAGAAGTTAGATAAAACACCTGATGAAATTTTAGAAATTTATAATAAAAAATCTGGAATGTTAGGGGTATCTGGTCTTTCTTCAGATTCTAGAGATATTGAAAATGCCTATTATCAAGGTGATGAGACAGCTATTTTAACAAGCGCTTTATATTCACGTATTGTTGCAAAATTTATTGGTTCTTATTATGCTGAATTAGGTGGATGTGATGCAATTGCTTTTACTGCTGGAGTTGGGGAAAATGCGGCCTATTTACGAAAATTAATTATTGATGATATTTCTCAAGCCTTTTGTGTTTTCTTAGATGAAGAAGCAAATAATGTAAGAAGTTCTGAAAATAGAATCATTTCAACACCTGATTCACGTATTCAAGTGATGATTGTGCCAACAAATGAAGAAGTGATGATTGCCAGAGATACAGTGAGATTATTAAATTTATAAGATTATACTATAGATGATAGATGTTTCTATCCTCTATAGTTTTTTTATCTTTGGAAATAAAAAGATTATCATTTATGAGTATTCATATTTTTATCATGATATGATATTATGATGGAAAAGGAGATATCATATGGATTACTTAAAAGAATGGATAAAAGATTATGAACAGATTATTATTTTGAGGCATGTGAATCCAGATTTAGATGCATTTGGATCACAATTAGGGTTATATTGGACATTAAAAAATTTATATCCACATAAGAATATTTTGCTTAGAGGGAAAATGGAAAGTCAACTTTTGACTTTATATGCTCCCATTGGTAATTCTGAAGAAAGACCTGTCCCTACTTTAGCCATTGTATGTGATACTGCTAATCGTGAACGAATTGATGGTGAAATAGATGACTGTGAAAAGATTATTAAAATTGATCATCATATTGTCGTTGATTCTTATGGTGATTACAATATTGAAGTGGAAGATGCATCTTCTTGTAGTGAAATAATCACACTTTTATTAAAACAAGATCATATTCAAATACCCCACTATGCAGCTGAAGCATTATATTTAGGTATTGTGGGAGATAGTAATCGTTTTTTGTATCAATCAACATCAGTTAAAACTTTCGAAGCAGCTTCTTATTTATTACAAATGGGTATTCAAATTGAAAAACTGTATCAACAATTATATGTAAAACCAAAGAAAGAATTAGAAATTAAAAAGTTTATATATAATCATTATCAATTTCAAGATAGCGTGGCTTGGTATTATTTATCAGCCCAAGATTTATTTTCGCTTGATATGACACGTGAAGATGGATCGCGTTATGTTAACATGCTTGCTGATATTGAAGATTTTTTGGTATGGATGGCTATTACTCAAAATGTAGATGAGCATAATTATCGTGTGAGTATTCGCAGTCGTGGAGTTGCTGTTAATGAAATTGCTAATGAGTTTAGAGGTGGTGGGCATGTCTATGCTAGTGGAGCGACCTTGTTATCATTGGATGAGTTACCAATGTTGATTAAGAAGTTATATGAGAAAATCAATGAAGCAGATATCTGAAAAGATTTTTGAAAGATATCATGATTTTTTTCACCTCAAGTCAAGCATAGAATATTAAAAGCTTTGATAATAACCATCATATTGTTTATTATCGTTGAATATTTTCTATTGTTATCGATTAATCAGCGTTCGCTGGACTTTGTCTTTTGCCTTATGATATGTTTTTTAGTGTTTGTAGGTTTAATGAGTTTATTTTCATTATTCTTTGATAAATTGAATAAAATATATTTAGTTGTTGTGAGTGGTTTAGTTGTTTATGAAAATTTAGGTGAATTTACAAGTTTACTATCAATATACCTTTGTAAGTGTGGAGAATGACTAGATTATGATTCTTGGTGAGACTGTTGCTGAGGCTGAAAAGGTTTATTATCTAATGCTAAGTGAAAATAATGAAGACATCAATACAGATTTTGAAACGATGACAATTTCTGGCCAATTTGTTGCAATATCTGAAGCGGTTGTAGAAGGAAATTCACGTTATTATTTTCAAATAGAAGGATATGATCAAATTTTTATAGCATCAATGTCTTTGATGGATTACCTTTATTGGTGAGTAGTGATACGGTGATGATTGAATATGTATATAATCAAGATGAAGCTGAAATAATTACATCTATTTAGATTTTAAATCAATAAATGAAAGAGGATAGGTATGAATGATTTATATGAACGATTAAAATTATATGAACCTTTATTTGGAAGATGGAAGATAGATTTTATTGCAGTTAATTATGAAGACATGGCATGGGTTTATTTGATTGATGAACGCGCTTTTGATCAAGAAGGAGCTTTAATGAAGGTTAAGACTATCAAATGTTCTGAAGAAAATTGTGAAAGAGCAGTTCTTCATTTAATGGAAAATTATGAGATTCTCACTTATCCTGATTTGTCAAATTCTCCTTATTTAGAAGAAGAACATTATTATATAGAAGATGAAAATCATCAAGTTATAGGTATTGACATTTGCCTTCTTTCTAAAATATCGACACTAGATGATGAAATACCCCAAGATGAAGAAGAAGTGTTTCAATTGGCTGTTAGATATATGAATGGGACTGATTGTATACAGGATGAATATCGGGCTTATGAACTTTATGAAAAAGCAGCTCGTATGAATCATGCGAAATCAATTTGTTCAATGGGATATATGAATGAAATTGGTTTAGGGGTAGCAATGGATAAGCAAAAAGCAACTGCTTACTATTTACAAGCGGCTGATTTAGGAGATGAAGTTGCGGCTTGTAATTATGCATTTTGTTGTTATGAAGGAATTGGTTGTGAAAAGAATCAAGATATTGCCTTTGAATATTTTGAACAGGCAGCATTGAAAGGATTACCTAGAGCTTTATTTTATCTTGGGGAATGTTATTGTTATGGTCATGGTGTTAGCAAGGATGAAACGAAAGCAATGATGTATTATAAACAAGCTGCTGATGCTGGTTTTTTGCATGCAAAATATAGTGTTGGATATTGTTATGAATATGGGATTGGCGTTGAACAGAATTATCAAATGGCGGCATCTTGGTATTTAGAAGCAGCTCAAGAAGGATTAGAAATTGCTCAATTACAAATTGGTTATTTTTATGAATTTGGTGAAGGTGTTGAACAAGATGCTCCAACTGCTGTATATTGGTATCATCAGGCTTCTCAACAAAATTATGCCCCTGCTCATTATTATTTGGCTTACTGTTATGAAATGGGAATCGGTATAGAAAAGGATGAACAAAAAGCTAAGGAATTGTATTTAAGAAGTGCTAATATGGGTTATCCACGAGCTATGATGGCTTATGGGAAGTTAATCGAAAATGAAAATATACCTTTAGCTATAGAATATTTGAAACGTAGTGCTGATATGAATTATGTCTATGCAATGTGTAAGTATGCTTATTATTTAGAAAATGGTATTGGGGTCGAAAAAGATGAGAACTTAGCATTTGACTATTGTCAAAGAGCTGCTCAATATCAGGAGCCAGTAGCCCTTTGTACTTTAGGTTATTATTATGAAAATGGAATTGGCTGTGAAAAAGATTTAGAAAAAGCTTTTGCGTTATATCAACAATCGAGTGAAGCTGGAAGTTTGCGTGGAATGACAAATTTAGGATATTGTTATGAAGTTGGCATAGGAACTCAAATTAATGAGGAAAAAGCTGTACAGATTTATTTACAGGCGGCGAACTTAGGATATGATATTGCTCAGTGTAATTTGGGTTATTGTTACGAAGTCGGAATTGGAGTAGAACGTAACTATCATAAGGCGCTGGAATTTTATCAATTAGCAGCGGATCAAAATAATTTACGAGCGCTATGTAATTTGGCTTATTTATATGAACAAGGATTAGATGGTCAACCTGATTATTTAAAAGCAAAAGAATTATATGAAATAGCAGTTCAGCAACGTTATCCACGTGCAATGTGTAATTTGGGTTATATGTATGAAGTAGGGCATGGTGTAACTCAAGATTTAAAAAAGGCTTTTGCTTATTATCAACAAGCGGCTGATTTAAATAATGAAGTTGCGCAATGTAATGTTGGCTTTTACTATGAAATCGGTATGGGAATATCAAAAGATCCACAAAAGGCTTTCGAATATTATATGAAAGCAGCTCAACAAGGTTTCGCTAGAGGAATATGCTGTGTTGGCAATTGCTATAAATTAGGAATTGGAGTTGAACAAAGTGATATATTGGCTGTAGAATGGTATCGGAAAGCTGCCGATCAAGATTATCCAAAAGGATATTATAGTTTAGCACAGATGTATCAGCATGCTTTAGGTGTTGAAAAGGATATTCCTAAAGCTATACATCTCTATGAATTGGCAACTCAAAAAGGATACGTTTCTGCTATGTATAATTTAGCTGTTTTATATGATTTTGAAGCGGATGAAAAATATCTCGATATGGAACAAGCTATTCATTATTATCAAATGGCCGTTGACAATAATCATTATGGAGCAATGAATAATTTAGGTGTTTGTTATCGTGAAGGTACAGGAGTTGCGCTTGATTTTGAAAAAGCTTTTCAGCTTTTTCAAACAGCTGCTGAAAACAATGATAGCTATGGAGCTCTTAACTTGGCAAAGGCTTATTTATATGGTCAAGGTACTGAGATTCAATTAGATTTGGCTAAAAAATGGTGTCAAAAAGCGATTGATGCTGGCGTTAAACAAGCTCCTCAATTGATGAAAGAAATTGAACAAAGATTATCAAAGAAAAAAAGAATTTCGATATTTGGAAAGAAAAGATAGCGAGAGTTCAATGTCATTAAGTTAAGTTTTAATGACACTCGAGGGTTATATTGCAAATATACCCTCTCTTTTCTATCATTTTTTAAAAAAGAAGTATTGACATTGTAGCGATAGTGTGGCCTATTATCAATTGTTGATAATAGGTCAATTGTTTATAGGTATATGTTAGAGGTACTTGAACATGAATAACTATAAACATCTTAAAAATGCTCTTTTTCACAATATCAAAATTCTTTTTGATGCCAGCTTTATCTTCTGTGTCGATCTCGATACTGATTTTATTAGAAACAGAAAGCTTGATTTAAAAATAACCATGAAGATTGTTTTGTATGGAAGTTTCTTAAATTTAATGGCTTTTCTATTGATACTTCTTCTGATTCTGCATTTGTTCAGGCCAAAAAACAAAATCAGATCCGAAGTCTTGAAGACTTTGTTTGATTGATCCAACAAAAAACTTTCACGAAAAAGTTATATCATGGCTATAAGATATTAGTCATTGTATTACCTATTGATAATACTATCTCTGATGATAAAACAATTGAATTAGGGTATGGCGCTCTTGCAAAGTCTTATTCAGCCTATCATTTAAATACAAGTTACGATCTACTGGAACAAATTATCATACAGAGTGAAACCAAAGTAGATGAGAATGGTGCTTTCTGTCAGCTTATTGACAGGTATAAGCCATATTCATTACCGATAGAGTATGAATCCTACAATGGTTTTGAACAGAATGTTGACCCTAAAATAGACAAAAATGATAAAATCGTGTCCTGATAGAACTTTACAATATGAGATGGAGAGAGGAAACTTCATTTCGATAACTCAAGTATTGGACTGAATGCATTGCATGACAAAAAAAGAGAACTTAGGTTAATTTGATAAGATCTGTACATATGTTTAATAAAAAAAGGTGGAAAGAATCCACCTGTAAAACATCTAATAGCTAAAGAAATCTTGTCGGTTTGACCTGGCAGAAGAGTGTAAAATATATCTTTATATAATTCCTAGTTAAATATTGTCATCTTAACTTAATGACATTGTGCGAAGACTATCTTTTCTTTTAAAGTTTGGTTATATGTAGGAATTTGTTTGGAATTATGATATAATTACACAATGAATCGAGGTGTATAAAAGTGAAATCAAAAATATTAGTAGTAGACGATGAAGAACATATTAGAGAGTTAATTCGTTTTTATTTGGATAAGGAAGGATTTTCAGTTGTTGAAGTCGCTTCTGGTGAAGAAGCTTTAATTATTTTAGAGAATGAATATATTGATTTAGCAATTGTAGATATTATGATGCCAGTGATGGATGGTTTTCAATTGGTTGAAGAAATGAAAAATTTCAAAGATATACCTGTTATCATGTTAACTGCTAAATCACAGTCAGCAGATAAACTTAGAGGTTTTTCTTTGGGAATTGATGATTATGTTACGAAACCTTTTGATCCTGATGAATTACTTGCACGTGTTAAAACAATATTAAAGCGTTATGGTATTAATAGTCAAAATATTGTACAAATAGGTGATGTTATTTTTGATGGTGATAAATATGAAATTCGTTATCAAGATTCAACGATTCATTTGCCTTTAAAACAGTTTGAATTGGCTTTTGAATTGGCTAAAAATCCAAATCAGATTTTTACGCGTGAACAATTGATTGAAAAAATATGGGGAATGGATTATGATGGTTTTGATCGTACAGTTGATGTTCATATTAAACGTATTCGTGAAAATTTAGGCCATTTACCAGGATTTAAAGTTGTTACAGTAAGAGGATTAGGATATAAAATAGAGGTTGATAAATGAAATCTATTTATGGAAAGCTGATTTTAGGTTTTTTTGTTAGCATTTTGTTTAGCTTTTCAATTGCTGGTTATTTTTCTTTGCGTAAGAATTCTGATGAAATGGGAAGATTAACAAATGAAGAATTGGAAATGTCAGCTGATTGTATTGCTGATTTTGTTGAATCATTAGATCAAGATCAATTATCACATATTTTAGAAAATTATGCTGATAGTACAGAAATGAGTTTTTATATTAAAAAAGAAGATGAAGAACCTGTTTATTATGGTGATTTTCAACAAGCTCAATTATTATCTGATCAAGAAACGATACAGATGATGAATGATATAGGAGAAACAATGATTTTGCAGGATTCTTCGTTAAGAAAGTTTGCAAAATCATATGAAATTCATGGTGCAAAGTACTTGATTTTTGTTCAAAAAGATATTGGTAGAAATGAAATGATTTTTATTGATTCAGGTATTATCGCTGTTTTTTGTATGCTAGTGGCAGGAAGCGTTACTTTTTTGGTCATTGCAGATATTATTGTAAAACCTATTTCACGTTTGAACAAAGCGACTAATGAACTTTCTAAAGGAAATTATCGTGTGCGTGTTAATTATACGGGAAATGATGAAATTGCTCGTTTAAATCGAAGTTTTAATCAAATGGCACAACAATTGGCTAAACAGGAAGAAACCAGACAACAGTTTATTTCTGATGTTTCGCATGAGTTTCAAACTCCTTTAACAGCAATTCAAGGTTTTGCGACAATCTTAAAAAATGAACAATTACCTGATGAACAAAGAAAGAAATATGCTGATATTATATTATTTCATAGTAAAAGATTATCTGCTTTGTCTAAAAACATGTTACAGTTGACGATTCTTGAAGATGAGGATGTTAAACTGGAGATTACAGAATTTTCATTGATTGAACAATTAAATCGTGTGATTGAAACACAAGATAATTTAGCTTTAAGTAAAAATATTGAAATTGAATATAAAATACCTAAAAATGATATTCGTATTGAAGCTGATGAATCACGTTTAGAACAAGTTTGGATTAACCTAGTTAATAATGCTATTAAGTATACTAATCCTAATGGTGTGGTGACAATTACAGCTAAGAAAACTTCTAAGGTTGTTGAAGTGGCTATTGAAGATACAGGAGTAGGAATGAGTAAAGAAGCTGTTTCACATATTTTTGAAAGGTTTTATCGTCAGGATAAATCAAGAAGTGTTGAAGGAAACGGATTAGGATTATCGATTGTTAAGAGAATTGTTGATTTACATCACGGCACAATTGATGTAGAATCCATAGAGGATGGTGGAAGTAAGTTTACTGTTCGACTTCCTCAAGAGAAATCTTTTCGTTTACCCGAGAGATTAAATCTCAAGAAGGATAAAGAAAATCATTCTTAAGAAAGGAAATGGATCGATGTATTTAAAAAGGATAGAGTTACATGGTTTTAAATCATTTGCTGATCTTTCAGTCATTGAATTTCAACCTGGAATAACAGGTATTGTTGGACCAAACGGATGTGGAAAATCAAATATAAGTGATGCAGTTAGATGGGTTTTGGGTGAACAATCAGTAAAATCATTACGTGGATCAAGTATGTCTGATGTAATTTTTAACGGAAGTGAAGATCGTAAACCACAAAATGTAGCGGAAGTGACTTTAGTATTTGATAATGAAGATCGTTTTATGAATTTTGGTTATAATGAAGTTGAAATTACACGTAGACTTTATCGTCAAAATAATGAAGCTGAATATTTGATTAATAAGGAACCTTGTCGTTTAAAAGATATATTAGATTTAATTATGGATACTGGATTAGGAAGAGATTCGTTATCGATTATTTCGCAAGGAAATATTTCTGCTTTTGCCGATAGTAAACCGGAAGAAAGACGCGGAATGTTTGAAGAAGCGGCAGGTGTTGCGAAATATAAAAAGCGCAAGCTTGAATCAATTCGTAAACTAGAAAGAACAAAGGATAATTTAGATAGAGTTGAAGATATTTGTATTGAATTAGAAAAGCAAATTGCTCCTTTAAAACGCCAAAAAGAAAAAGCAGAGATTTATTTGGAGTTAAAAGATGAATTAAGATCTGTTGAAGTCAGTGTGTTAGTGAAAGAAATTGAAAGACTGTCTTTGGCTTTACAAGAATTAAATGAATCATTAGATTCATTAGATAAAGAAAAAGTAACTGTTGATGGTCAAATATTACTGAATGAGCAACAAAATGAAACATTAAAAAAGAAAATGTTTGACTTAGATCAAGAAGTCAATAGCTTACAAGACCAACTTTTGACAGCTATGAATCGTGTGAATGAATTAGAAACACAAAAAGTGGAAATTGATACAAATCGTAAACATATCTTAGAAAGTACGAACAAAGAAGATCTGACTGCCCGTATTAATCAAATGAAAGCTATTTTACAAGATGCAGTCAATGAATATAATGATCGTGTCGCACGTTATAAAGAAACTAAAGAAGAAAAACTTGATCTAGAAGCTGCTCAAGAAAAGAATCGCCAAGATATGGTGCGTTTGAGGGATGAAATAGAAAAATTAAATTTACAACTACATAATAATCGTTCACGTCGTGAACAATTAGTTGATCTTGTTGAAAATAAATCTGGCTATAGTTATGGAGTGCGTTCAGTGATTAAAGCCAAAGATTCGTTACATGGGATTATTGGGGTTTTAGGTGATTTATTGGAAACAGATTCACAATATGAAACAGCTTTATCTGTTGCTTTAGGAAATGCTGTTCAATTTATTGTGTCAAAAACCAGCGAAGATGCACGTGCAGCTATCTGTTTTTTAAAGGATAATAAATCGGGGCGTGCTACATTCTTACCTGAAGAAACTATGCAGCCACGTCATTTACGTGATGAACATATGCTCGTTTGTCAAAATTCTGATGGCTTTTTGGGTGTTATGAGTGAATTTGTCCGTTATCGTGAACCTATTGATCATGTTGTTTCCAATCAATTAGAGCATGTCATTTTAGTAGATACTCTTGAACATGCATCAGCATTATCTCGTGCAACTTATGCTAGATATAAAATTGTTACATTAGAAGGAGAAGTTGTTAATATTGGTGGTTCTTTAACGGGTGGAAGTTTTAAGCAACAGTCATCGAATTTCGCTAATAAGCGTGAATTAGAAATATTGAAAGAAACTATCAGAGTACAAGAAAAAGAAATGACTGCTAAAAAAGCACAATTAAATGAATTAGATAATACAGCTAGAGAAATTTCTCATAATCTTTTACAAAAACAAATGTCTTTTGCCAAATTAGAGGTTGTTGTTACTAATAAGCGTAGCGAATTACAAGTTGCTAAAAGTGAATATGAGAGTTTGACTAATCGTCGTGTGGAATTATCAGAAATAGAAAGTGGTGCACAAGATAATCAGTTAATCAATGAATTAAATGAAGCGAAAAAGCGTCGTGATCGATTAACTGAATCTATTCAAGCCAAACGTCAATTACGTATGTCTTTTGTCAATGAGAATGAAAAGATTGAAGAAGCACTACGTATATCTCGTTCGACTTTACGTGAAATTCAATCACAAATGACAGAAAAGCAAGTCAATAAAGCAAAAATAGAAGCGGAATTATCAAATTATATGTCGCGTTTAAATGAAGAATATAAGATGACATTTGAATATGCTAGAGATGCGCTAGCTCAAGAGATTGATATGGCAAAGGCAAAAGAGACAGTCCTCTTATTACGTCATAAAATCGAATCATTAGGTAATGTCAATTTGCAATCGATAGATGATTACCAAAAAGTTTCAACTCGTTATGAAACTCTCAATCATCAACGTTTAGATTTAATATCTGCTCAAGATAGTATTTTAAAAGCAATTGATGAAATGGATGACATCATGATCACACGATTTAGTGAAACATTTGAAAAGATTAATAAAGAATTTAATATTGTCTTTAGAAATTTATTTGGTGGTGGTCGTGCGGAATTAAAATATAGTGATCCTGATAATATTTTAGAAACAGGAATTGATATTGATGTTCAGCCGCCAGGAAAAGCTGTTCAGAACATATCGCTTTTTTCCGGTGGAGAAAAAGCATTGATTGCGATTTCTTGCTTATTTGCGATTTTACGCGTGAGACCAGTACCGATGTGTATTTTAGACGAAGTAGAAGCAGCATTGGATGTAGCTAATGTGGAGCGATTCGCTAAATATTTAAGAGAATTTTCATCACAGACACAGTTTATTGTTGTCACACATCGTGAAGGGACAATGGAAGAATGTGATTTGCTTTATGGTGCAACGATGCAACAAAAAGGTGTGACTAAACTTGTTAGTGTAAAATTAAAAGATGCTATTGATTTAGCACAAAATGAATAGGAGGTTGATTATGGGATTTTTTAGTAAGATAAAAGAGTCACTGGTTGGTAAATCAGCCAAACAAAATGATAAATATGTTGCTGGTTTAGATAAGTCAAGAACCTCTTTTTCCTCTAAAATTAATGAATTGGCAGCACGTTATCGTGAAATTGATGATGATTATTTTGAAGAGCTTGAAAATATTCTCATCATGAGTGATGTTGGTGTGTCAATGGTGATGACGATTGTAGACGAAATAAAAAAAGAAGTGCGTTTACAAAATATCAAAGATCCACAAAAAATCAATGATATTATTGTGGATAAGATGTTTGTGATTTATGCGAATGATTCTTATATGACAACTAAAATTAATTATGATCAAGATGATTTAACTGTCGTATTAATGGTTGGTGTCAATGGTGCAGGTAAAACAACGACAATTGCTAAATTGGCTCATAAGATGTTGCAAGAAAACAAAAGCGTTATGGTTGCAGCTGGTGATACTTTCAGAGCAGGAGCCATTGATCAGCTAGCTATTTGGGCTGATCGTTTGGGCATTGAATGCGTCAAAGGGAAAGAAGGCGGAGATCCTTCAGCAGTTGTTTATGATGCTTTAAAGCAAGCCAAAGAAAAGGGCGTTGATGTTTTGATCTGTGATACGGCTGGTCGTTTACAAAATAAAGTTAATCTAATGAGAGAATTGGAGAAAATGAATCGTATTATTAAACGTGTGGTACCAAATGGACCACAAGAAACACTTTTGGTTATTGATGCAACAACGGGACAAAATGGCGTTTTACAAGCGCAGGAGTTTTCAAAAATCACTGATATCACAGGTATTGTTTTAACAAAAATGGATGGAACTGCCAAGGGAGGTATTGTTCTATCTATCAAAGATAGTTTGAATATTCCAGTGATGTTTATTGGTTTGGGAGAAAATATGGATGATTTACAGGAATTTGATCTTGAACAATATATCTATGGTTTATGTAAAAATCTCATGGAGGCATAAAAAATGGAGTCAAGCTTAGAAAAAAAGCAAAGAGTGAATCTTTTGATGGATTGTTATTCACAACTTTTAACAGCTAAGCAGCAAGAATATTTATCTTTATATTATGAAGAGGATTTTTCTTTATCTGAGATTGCTGAAGATTTAAATGTTTCTCGAAATGCAGTCTATGATAATTTAAAAAGAGCCGTTGCTTTATTAGAAGATTATGAGTGTAAGCTTCATTTATTAGAAAAGCATGTTCAACGAATGGAATTAATTCAACGTATTGAAAATGAACAAAATACAGCTAATGAACATATACATGAATATTTAGAAATGTTAAGGAAGATATAGGAGGAAATATTATGGCTTTTGAATCTCTTACTGAAAGATTACAGGAAAGTCTGAAGAAGATTAGAGGACAATCGACACTGACAGAAGAAAATATGGATGAGATGCTTCGTGAGATCCGTTTGGCTTTGCTTGAAGCAGATGTCAATTTCCAGGTTGTTAAAGAATTTATTGCTAATACCAAGGAAAAAGCATTAGGACAAGATGTTTTAGGTTCTTTGAAACCGGGACAAGTTGTTGTGAAAATTGTTCATGATGAATTGGTTGAACTATTAGGAACGACAGTTAGTGAATTAGACTTGTCAAAAAAAACAACAATGATTATGATGGTTGGTCTTCAAGGAAGTGGGAAGACGACAACATCAGGGAAAATTGCAAAATTATTAACAAAAAAATATGCAAAAAAACCTTTGTTAGTTGCAGCTGATATTTATCGACCTGCAGCAGTTGATCAATTAAAAACATTAGGAGCACAACTTGATATTCCAGTTTTTGAAAAAGGAACAGATGTGTCTGCAGAAGAAATTGTGACTGAAGCAATGAATTACGCCCGTCACCAACAACATGATGTAGTCATTATCGATACGGCTGGACGTTTACATATTGATGAACCTTTAATGCAAGAATTACAAAATATTAAGAGTATTGTCAATCCAAGTGAAATTCTATTGGTAGTAGATGCCTTAACTGGACAAGACATTGTCAATGTAGCACAGTCTTTCCATGATCATTTACAAATTACGGGGGCAGTTTTAACAAAATTAGATGGTGACTCTCGTGGTGGAGGTGCTTTATCAATTCGTCATATCACACATGTTCCTATTAAATTTGTGGGAACTGGTGAAAAGCTTGATGCGATTGATTTGTTCTATCCTGATCGTATGGCTGATCGTATTCTTGGAATGGGAGACGTTGTTTCTTTAGTAGAAAAAGTTCAGGATGTTTATGATGAAAAAGAAACAATGAAAACTTTCCAAAGGATGCAAAGAGGTACTTTTGGATTAGATGATATGCTTGAACAAATGCATCAAATGCGAAAATTAGGGCCATTATCTGGTATTCTCAAAATGATTCCAGGGATGCCAAGTGTTTCTCAAATCAATGATGAAGATACAGATAAAAAATTAAAAGTAACTGAATCAATTATTTATTCAATGACGAAAGAAGAACGACGCAATCCTTCTATTCTTAATGTTAAACGTAAAGAAAGAATTGCGAAAGGATGCGGTCGTACAGTAACTGATGTGAATCGTTTATTAAAGCAATTCGAGCAGTCAAAATTAATGATGAAACAGCTTAGTCAAATCGATCCACGCACAGGAATGCTAACACAAAGACCTAAACAAAACCCGACTTTCAATCCTAATAGAAAGAAAGTAAGACATAAGAAGAAGAAAAAAAGATAAAAACACAAAGTGTTAAGTAAAAATACTTGACACTTCTTTTATTTATGTTATTATATAAAAGCAAAATTAATTTAGGAGGAAATATTATGGCTGTAAAAATTAGATTAAAAAGAATGGGTGCAAAGAAATCACCATATTATAGAATTGTTGCTGCTGATTCAAGAATGCCTAGAGACGGGCGTTTTATTGAACAATTAGGAACTTATGATCCTAGAAAAGATCCTGCAATTGTTACAATTAAAGAAGAAGAAACTTTAAAATGGTTAAACAATGGTGCTCAACCATCTGATACTGTAAGAAATTTATTAAGTCAAAAAGGTATTATGAAAAAATTTGCTGAATCTAAGGCTGTTAAGAAATAAGTTGAGGGATTATTATGGATTATGTAAAAACTTTACAAGATATTGCAAGCGAATTGGTCAGTGATAAAAATAAATTAGAAGTGCGTCAAATGCCTTCTTTAGAGGAAGATACAATTGTTTTGTATGTTTATGCTGCTCAAGAAGATATCGCTAAGCTTATTGGTAGAAAAGGAATGATGGCTAATTCTATTCGTCAGTTAATGTCTGTAAGTGGACGTTTAAATGATAAAAAATTAGATATCAAATTTGAATCATATGGAGAATAGATGTGATATCACATCTATTTTTTTTCAAATAAGGAGGACTTTATGGAATATGTCATTATTGGACGCATTGTAAATACTCATGGCATCAAAGGTGAGTTAAAAGTCAAAGCGTCTACTGATTTTATTGAAGAGAGATTAAAAAAAGGACAACATGTATATATTGATGATCATGGGCAATTGATAGCAATGAAAGTACAGGGATATCGTTTTCATAAAGAACATGTCTTGGTATCTTTTCAGGATCATTTAGATATTAATATGGTTGAAAAATATAAGGGTTGTTTGATTTATGCTGATAAAGATATTAATTTATTAGATGAGGGAGAATATTACATAGGTGACTTGATTGGGTGTCAAGTTTATAATTATGGAGAGCTGATTGGAACAGTCAGAGATGTTCAATTATATGATCATCATGATGTCCTTGTTGTCGTTGGTAAACAAAGAATTTTAATTCCTTATGTTGAGGCTTTTGTCAAGAAAGAAGACATTGATCATAAATGTATTGATGTGGAGCTGATCGAGGGCTTTTATAATGAAAATTGATATTTTGTCTTTATTTCCAGAAATGTTTGATGGTTTTTTAAATACTTCTATAATTAAAAGGGCTATTGATGCAAATTTTGTTGATGTACAGATACATGATTTTAGAATATTTGCTGCGAATAAGCACAAGAAAGTTGATGATTATCCTTATGGTGGTGGTCAGGGGATGGTTTTGATGTGTCAACCAATTATTGATTGTTTAAAAACTTTAATAACTCCTGAATCATTAGTGATATTGATGTCTCCACAAGGCAGAACTTTTCAACAAAGTTATAGTCAAGAGTTATCGTTAGAAAAGCATCTTATTTTGATTTGTGGCCATTATGAAGGCTTTGATGAAAGAATTCGTGATTATGTAGATGTTGAACTTTCAATTGGTGATTATGTTTTAACAGGTGGCGAATTAGCCAGTATGGTTGTTTGTGATGCTGTTATTCGTTTATTAGATGGAGCAATTCGTGAATCTTCACATCAAGATGATTCTTTTAGTCAAGGACTACTAGAATATCCACAATATACAAGACCTTATGAATATGATGGAAATTGTGTGCCTGATGTTTTATTGAGTGGTCATCATGAAAAAATACGTCGCTGGCGTTTAGAACAATCGCTTTTAAAGACTTTGCGTAAAAGACCCGATTTATTAGAGAATAGAAAATTCAGCGAAGAAGAGATACAAATTTTACAAGAAATTCAAAAAAGTGATTGATTTTATCTGAATAAAATGATAGACTTAATGAGTCTTTGAACGCAGGAGCTCCGCTGGTTTTATAACGAATGAACTCTGAAGAAAAAAATTGTTAAGGAGGAAGTCATATTATGAATATGCAATTAGTTGATCAAATTACACAAAAACAACTAAAGAAAGATATCCCATATTTTAAACCTGGGGATACATTAAAAGTTTATGTACAAATTAAAGAAGGAGATAAAACACGTATTCAGTTATTTGAAGGTGTTTGTATTGCTAGAAAAGGTTCTGGTATTTCAGAAACATTTACAGTAAGAAAAATCTCTTATCAGGTTGGTGTGGAAAGAACTTTCCCACTTCATTCACCAATTATTGATAAACTAGAAGTTATCAAAATTGGTAAAGTACGTAGAGCTAAATTACATTACTTACGTGGATTATCTGGTAAAGCAGCGAGAATTAAAGAAATTCGTAAATAAAAAGTATGGGGAAACCCATACTTTTTGTTTGAAATTTTGGTAGATATCTGATGAATGCTTTGATTTTTAACGAAAATGATAATCAAAATGAATAGATAATATGAAATGACCTCCTCGTTGCCAAAACGTGGATTACGATTCATAATAAGATATGTAAAATAATTATAAAAGTCGCTACTATAACGACAGAAAGGGATATTAGGGTGATGAAAATGAAAAATAAAAGAAAATATATATACTCTATTATTGAAATTATTCTTGTGATTGTTGTTACGGTTTGTATATTTAGATTTGTGGTGATACCTATTAGAATAGATGGAAATTCAATGGAAAATACTTTACATGATCAAAGTATTGCATTGATTAATGCCTTTGGTATTAAAGCAGAAAATATTGAGAGATTTGATGTTGTTGTTATATATAGTGATGTGTTAGATGAAAAGATTATTAAGCGTGTTATAGGATTGCCTGGAGATCATATTGAATTTAAGGATGATGTTTTGTATATTAATGGCGAAATAGTAGAACAAGATTTTTTGGATAAAGATTTTGTGGAAAAATCTAAAATCATGTATAATGTTACGCAGTTTACTGAAGATTTTTCTACCGATGTAGGAGAAAATCAATATTTTGTAATGGGAGATAATCGTTTGCGATCAACTGATTCTAGGGAATTAGGAACTTTTACAATTGATGATATTGTTGGAGTAAATGGTGTTGTGATTTTTCCTTTTCAAGAGATTGAATGGATTGATTAAGATACGGAGTTGATAATAGATTGAAACTGATTAGAAATCAATTCCTTTTTATACCTATTGAGGATAGGGAACAAACTTTATAAATGAGTACAAATATTATATAATAACATGGAATTTTTCTTAAAAATAAGAACATGGAAAGGAGTGGTATCGATGCCAAAAGATAACAATAAGGAAGGAGCATCTAAGACAATTAACTGGTTTCCAGGACACATGGCCAAAGCCAGACGAGAAGTCATCGAAAAGTTAAAAGTGATGGATATTGTGATTGAATTAGTGGATGCTAGAGCACCATATTCATCTAAAAATCCAATGTTGAATGATATGATTAAGAATAAGCCTAGATTAATGATATTAACAAAGAAAGATATGGCAGATAATCAGAAAACTAAAGAATGGTTAGCTTATTATGAGTCATTAGGTTATCAAACAATGAGTGTGAATTTAAAGAATTTTAATGAGTATCAAAAAGTAATTGAAAAATGTCGAGTGGCTTTAAAAGACAAAATGGAAAAAGAAAGTGCCAAAGGATTAAAACCACGTGCTATTCGGGCTATGGTTTTAGGGATTCCAAATGTTGGGAAATCGACTTTTATCAATAAGTTGGCAAAACGTAAAGCGACCGTAACTGGCAATAAACCAGGTGTGACGAAAGGTCAACAAATGATTCATGTGGATAAAGATTTTGAATTGTTTGATACGCCCGGAATTTTATGGCCAAAATTTGAAGATGAGCATGTTGCGAGAAATATTGCTTTATTAGGTTCGATTAAACAAAGTGTCTTGCCTTTAGATGATTTGTATATATATGCTTTAAAATATTTAATAAATAATTATCCGCTTTTATTAAAAAAGAGATATCAATTAGAAATTGATTTTAATGATCCTGATTGGTTGTTGAAGAGTTATGATCATATTGCTCAAATCAGAAAAATAAAACCTTTAAAAGGGGAAACTGATTATGACCGTGTTATGACATTGTTTTTTAGTGAAATTCATGATGGTAGTATTGGGGAAATTACATGGGAGGATTGTACATGTGTGAAAAATTAAAGTATGAAAAAGCAGCATATGAAAATGGAAAAACATGTATTATTGGATTAGATGAAGCCGGTAGAGGGCCAATGGCGGGGCCATTGGTCGTGGGTGCCGTCATTTTTGAGAAAGGATATTATTGTAATGAGATTAATGATTCTAAGCAACTTTCAGAAAAGAAACGTGAAGCTTTGTATGATTTAATTATCCATGATGCTCTTGCCTATCAGATTGAAATTATTGATGTTGCTGATGTTGATCAATTGAATGTTTATCAGGCGAGTAAAAAGGGAATGTTAGATGCGATTAAAAATATCTCGATTAAACCGGATTTTGCTTTGACTGATGCAATGCCGTTAGGAACGACTATTGATCATCAAGCCATTATTAAAGGAGATTGTTTATCAATAAGTATTGCAGCAGCAAGTATTTTAGCAAAGGTTATAAGGGATCGGATTATGAAGGAATATGATTTACAATATCCAGAATATGGTTTTGCAAAACATAAGGGATATCCAACTAAAGAACATAAGGAAGCTTTAAAAAAATATGGTGTAACGCCGATACATCGTCGTAGCTTCAAACCAGTTCAGGAAGTTTTGAATGAACAATTAGCTTTAGAACTTTAATTGAAAAATAGCACTTTTGTATTATTTTTTTACTTTTTTACAGATATAAAAAGAAAAATCGAAAAAATATTTGTA
>CAYSWW010000005.1:18381-27999 GCA_964434915.1 uncultured Coprobacillus sp. | reverse complement strand
AAAATTGGATTAGAATGTGAGTATTTTCCAAAATATATATCATGGTTAAAAGAAACAATCAAAGCATATGAAATTGATTATATCATTCTAGGGAATCATTATGATGATACAGATGAAACAGGAATTTATTTTGGAATGCCTTTAAATAAAAAGCAACTAAAAAAAATGTTGATAATTGTATAAAAGCAATCGAAACAGGATTATACAGTTATGTTGCACATCCTGATTTGGCACGTTATGATACCCATGATCCCTATTATGTTAAACAAATGACGAGATTATGTTTGTATGCAAAGGAACATCATATTCCATTAGAATTTAATCTTTTAGGTTATCAGACACATCGTCATTATCCATCTGAAGATTTTTTTAAAATTGTTAAAGAGGTAGGGAATCAGGTCGTTATTGGAACAGATGCTCATGAAAGTCGTTCTTTATTGAATCAAGCGGTTTATCAAAGTGCTCAACAATTTTTGTCGTTTCTTGATATTGAGACAACCGAAGAAATAAAGTTTCTTAGATAAAATCTTTGTTTTCTATAAAAAGAAAAATATTTCATGGTATAATAAGCAAAAAGGAGAGATGAATCATGGAACATGTGACTGACATAAACAAAACAGATTATATTGATGATTGTAAAGAAATTGTGAAAACAACAATCGCATTAGAAAAGATTGAATTAACAGATCATGAACTGACAATGTTAACCGAAGAAATCATGGATACTTCATTAATGATGGGTGGCGATTATTCGAAAGAAAATATTAGAGCAATTACAGTACAATATGTAAGAAGTGATTTTTTGCCACGATTTAAAGCAGCTCATCGCAGATAGGAGATGGATATATGCCATTTAAACAAGAAAATATTGAAGAGTTTTTAGATGAACATCAAACACAATATGTAGGGAAATATCGTTATCATAGTGGATACCGAACTGATGAATATGTTTTTAAGAATCATTATTATATGATTGATCAAAACTTTCGACAGATTGATATTTTTGTGGAAATCACATTGAAGAATCAAGTCACTTATACTTTTTCTGAAGATCTTCATGAACAGGAACAAATATATATTGTGAAAGATGCATTAAGGAGAATTTTGAATAAATCAAAATATCAAAGTACGTTACATTATTCTTTATATGAAAAATATGTGCAAACAATTTCAAATGAGCTTTATGTTTTAGAACCTATTGATTTTTGTGATGTTTTGGATTATATGAAATATCATCAAGGAATTAATCAACAGACGATGGATGCATTTTATCAAATATTTATTCCTTGTTTAAAAACACATGTTCGTTTAAAGAATTATAAAAAATTTATGGATTCGGTTAATTTATTATTTGAAAGTGTTTTATATGAATATGAATGGGATGGAACGAATTCAAAATATTTAGATACAGAATATCAATATCATTTATATTATATTAGAGAGATTATTCGTTTGGTATATGCCCATTTAGATAAATTCTATAAGATTGCTCATGAAGAATTATTTAAAGCGATTTATACATTATGTTTGCATACACGTTTTTCTTTTGCGATTATGACAGATTTTGGTACTATGGTATTGTCACATATGGTTGTGACAAATTCTGTAATCAATGCATTAAAAGAGAAATTTGTATTAACAGATAAAGATGAAGAAAGGGAGAATGAAAATTTGGTTTTCTCTTATATTTATTATATCTTTCATAATGATTATAATCAATATTATGCAGTTGTATTAAAAGTATTAAGAGAAGTCATTGATCATATGTTAACTTTTGCTAATCATGAGTTGGATTTAGCATTGGGGAATTCATTATTGCAAACAGAAGGATATCAAATATTGGTAGATTTATTTCATACGGATTATAATACATTTGTTTTTTCTTGTTTCCCGATTGAAACTTTTCCTGAAGAAATGAGACCAAAAGTCAAAGATGAATTAGTAACTGCTATTCAGTATTTTGCAGCCCGTATGGATAATGAAAATTATCGGTTAAGTTCTTTTGAACAAGTCAAAAATATTAGTAGATTATTAATGGACAATTTTAAGGAGTGGTAGGAATGAAAAAGAAAGTGATGACAGGGGCAGTTGCCTCAACAATAACAGTGACAGCGAGTTTAACATTGGCACATCAATTTGTAAAGAAAGCATTATATAGAGAGCATTTAAGTAAGGAAGATCAAGGTGATTGGTATCAAACTTTAGGAGCTAAAAAAGTTAAAATTAAAAATCATAAAGGATTATTTTTACAAGGATATTTAATAGAAAAGGAACATGCAAAAAGAACAATCATTTGTATGCATGCATTAATGAAGTCTGCTCATTCTTTACAAGAAACAGTTAAATATTTGCAAACATTATTTGTTGATGAAAATATCTTGATGGTAGATGCCAATGCACATGGATTAAGTGATGGATATATTCGTGGATTTGGTTATAAAGATATTTTTGATTTGATGTATTTTAATACTTATATTTTACAAAGATTTGGTGAAGATCATCGTATTGTTATGTATGGTCAAGGTATGGGAGCTAATACGATTTTAAATACAGCGGGTCTTGGTAAGTTAAAAAATGTTGATTTAATTATCAGTGAAGGGGCTTATGATAATGCATATCATTATTTAGTAACTTTGTGCCATAAAGAAACACATGTGCCAAAAGTTATCTGTGGACCTGTGATTAGAAAGGTTATTAAGAATGAATTAAAATATGATATTAAGAAAATAAAAACAGCAGACTTAGTGAAGAAAAACATAATTCCTACTGTTTATGTTCATTCTAAAAATGATGATGATGTTCCATTCCAAATGGTTTTTCCATTATATAATCAAGATGGATCAAATAAATTCTTATTTCCAATTAAAGAAAAGCATTTATATGAGTTAAGAGGTCAAGATGATTCTTATACAATGTCATTGATTGATTTTATTAATGAAAATTTACAATAAGGAGTTTGCATATGTATTTTAAAAAATCAAAAGGTTTTCCTCAAGACTTTTTATGGGGAAGTGCATCAGCCGCTTATCAAGTAGAAGGTGGATGGAAAGCAGATGGAAAAGGGGTATCTAACTGGGATCATTTTGTGAGAATTCCCGGTAAAACATTTCAGGCAACAACAGGTGATAAGGCTGTTGATCATTATCATCGATATAAAGAAGATATCAGATTAATGGCCGAGATGGGACTTAAGAATTATCGTTTTTCAATTGCCTGGCCTAGAATATATCCATTGGGACATGGTCAAGTGAATGAAAAAGGTTTGCAGTTTTATGATGATTTAATAAACGAATTATTAGCATATGGAATTGAACCGATGGTGACAATTTATCATTGGGATATGCCTCAAGCACTAGAAGAAGAATATCACGGTTGGGAAGATAGACGAATTGTTGATGATTTCGTTAATTATGCTAAAACTTTATTTCAAAGATATGGTGATCGTGTTAAGTATTGGATTACGATGAATGAACAAAATATCTTTACTTCAATGGGATGGATAGCCGGAATGCATCCACCAGGAAAAGTCAATGATATGAAAACATTCTATCAAGTCAATCATCATGCCAATATGGCTCATGCTAAGAGTGTAATTGCGTTAAAAGAATTGTGGCCAGATGCCAAAGTTGGTGCATCATTTGCTTATAGTCCTTCTTATGCTTTTGATCGAAAACCAGAAAATGCTATGGCAAAGTTGGATTATGATGATTTACAGAATTATTTTTGGATGGATGTTTACGCATATGGACGTTATCCAAGAAGTGCATTAGCATTTTTGCAAGAAAATGGTATCGCACCAACATTTGCTGATGGGGATAAGGCAATCATGAAAAAAGCAGCGTCGCTTGTTGATTTTATGGGTGTCAATTATTATCAAAGTTGTGTGGTTGAATATAATTCATTAGATGGGGTAACAATGAATTTTAAAATGAATACCACAGGAGAAAAAGGAACGACGAAAGTACAGGGGATACCAGGATTATATAAAAAGCCACAAAATGACTTTTTGCTGACAACTGATTGGGATTGGACAATTGATCCAATGGGATTAAGGTATTGTTGTCGAGAAATAACTTCACGTTACGATTTACCAATTGTTATTTCTGAAAATGGTTTGGGTGCATTTGATAAAGTAGAGAATGGGCAAGTCCATGATACTTATCGTATTGCTTATCTAAAAGCACATCTTGAGGAATTAAAGAAGGCATGTGATGATGGATGTTGTGTATTGGCTTATTGTACGTGGTCATTTACAGATTTATTAAGTTGGTTAAATGGATATCAAAAAAGATATGGTTTTGTTTATGTGGATAGAGAAGAAGATGAGAATTCAGGGACATTAGATCGAATTTGTAAGGATTCTTATTATTGGTATCAAAAAGTAATCAAAACAAATGGCGAAGAGCTTTAATAATGGTCAAAAACGAAAAAGGAGCTGTAAAAAATAAGTATCTTTTCCACAATATTGAGACTTACAGCCTCTTTTTTTGTAACTTTTTGTAATGATCATTTTATTGAATTTTGAATCTCTATATAATCATAAATGAAGTTATGTGCATATATAAATGATTTCTTTAGGTATGTTGTTGATTAAGAGGAACGTGATTGTATTTTAAAACAGTTATGTCAGAGTATCTTTTTGGATAAGCTGATAGATTTATTGAAACAGTAATAGAATATGTGGGGTGAAAATATGTTAATTATAGAAAAGTTAAATTCACGAGAACAAATGAGTGATGGTGAAGAAAGTATTGCTAGTTTTATTTTAAGTCTAGGAGAAGATTTAAAAAAATATTCAACGAGAAACATTGCTGAAGCAACATATACTTCTCCAGCGAGTGTTGTGAGATTATGCAAAAAATTAGATTTTAAGGGTTTTGAAGACTTTAAAGTTCAATTTCTAAAAGAAATTGAATATTTAGACCGCCAATATGGAAAGGTAGATGCTAATTTCCCGTTTAAAAAAGAAGATACGATGATGAATGCCGCACATAAGATTTCCCATTTATATGAAGATACAATTAAAGATACAATGACATTATTACATCATGATTCTTTACAAAAAGCTTTGAAATTATTGAGATATTCACAATCTATACATATTTATTCTTTTGGAACTGCTTTAAATTTTGCTGAATCATTTAAAGAAAGAATGTTGAAGACAGGTAAGAATGTGATTATTTCTAATAATATGGATTATCAGCTTTATGAAGCTAATTGTATTTCAAAGGGTGATGTTGCTATATTAATTTCTTATTCAGGAGAAACAGAAAAGATTATTAGAATTGCAGAAACATGTCAGAAAAGAGGAATTCCAAGTATTGCGATTACTTCTTTTGGTGAGAATACTTTATCAAAAATGGTCTCTTGTACTTTACTGATGTCTACAAAGGAAAGTATGTTTCATAATATTGCTGATTTTAGTTCTCATTTATCTATTCATTTTATCTTGGATATTCTTTATGGTACATATTTTTTAATGAATTATGATGAAAATTATGAAAAGAAATTAAAGGACACAAAAGAACTAGAAAATAAACGTTCATCTACAAATCCTATCATTATGCATCAAAAAGAAACATGAAACACTGTTGAAACGACAAATGAAAATATAGAACAAAAACCTCCTTGCATGTATAGTATACGTGCAAGGAGGTTTTTATATGAAAATGAGAACTGATTTTTTATGGGGAGGTGCAACAGTAGCTAATCAATATGAAGGCGCATACTTAGAAGATGGCAAAGGACTCAGTATCGCAGATGTTGAAAAAGGTGCAAGACATGGAGTACCTCGAGAAATTCATGATTACGTTCATGAAGGAGAATATTATCCAAGTCACGAAGGTGTGGATTTCTATCATCGTTATAAAGAAGATATTGCTTTATTTGCTCAAATGGGATTTACATGTTTCAGAATGTCTATTAACTGGTCTCGAATTTTTCCAAATGGTGATGAAACTGAGCCAAATGAAGCAGGATTGAAATTTTATGATGATGTTTTTGATGAACTTCACAAATACAATATTCAGCCAGTTGTGACTTTATCACATTATGAAACACCACTTCATTTGATACAAGAATATGGATCATGGAGAAACAGAAAACTGATTGATTTCTTTGAAAGATATTGTGAAGTTGTTTTTAAACGTTATAAAGATAAAGTCAAATATTGGATGACATTTAATGAAATCAATGAAACAATGAACCAAAAGATTTCCTATCATCAAGCAGGAATTATTTTTAAAGATGGTGAAAATCATGCTGATGTCAAACTATTAGCATCTCATAATATGATGGTTGCCAGTGCTAAAGCTGTTATCTTAGCACATCAAATTAATCCTGAAATGAAAGTGGGATGTATGTTTCAATATCCAACGACTTATGCAAAGACATGTCATCCAAATGATATTTTAGCACAAAGATATCATATGATGCCAAACTTCTATTATGGGGATGTTTTATGTGTCGAGGATATTATTCTAATACATATACAGCTCAAATGAAACGCATGGGAGGCAAATTAGAAATTCCAGAAGAAGATAAAAAGATTTTAATGCAAGGGAAAGTCGATTATATTGCATTTAGCTACTATTTCTCTTCTGTAGCATCAAGTGAAGATGAAAAACAAATTACAGTGAAAAGAGATAATCCATACTTAAAACGTAATGATTGGGATTGGCCAATTGACCCAACAGGTTTAAGAATTGCTTTAAACGAATTGTATGATCGTTATCAAATTCCATTATTTGTTGTAGAAAATGGTTTAGGAGCTATTGATACAGTAGAAGCAGATGGAAGCATTAATGATGAATATCGCATGGATTATTTAGGAACACATATTAATGCATTGAGAGATGTGATTGAATTAGATGATGTTGATGTCATTGGGTATACATGTTGGGGCCCAATCGATATTATTTCAGTAGGAACTGGTGAGATGAGAAAAAGATATGGTTTTATCTATGTTGATAAAGATGATGAAGGAAAAGGAACATTAGAACGTCGTCAGAAAAGATCATTTGACTGGTATAAGAAAGTTATTGCATCAAATGGAAAAGATACATCTTATTAAGCGAGGGATAAGAATGGATAAACAAGTATCATTATTAAAAAGAGGAATGACTTATATTGTTGATTTATATTTAGGATCATTATTGGGAACACTACCTATTTCATTAGCGACTTATATACAATTGGGTTATATGACTCAAAATGCATATTTGTTAGGAAAATCAACTGCCTGTCTTGCGATGGGGCTAAGTATGATTTTGATGATCTTTTATTATATCATTATTCCTACTAAACTATTAAAAGGACAAACTTCAGGAAAAAGATTAATGAATATTCATATAACTTATGAAAAAACATCAACGTTAGTGAAAAGACAAGTTCTTTTTATGATTTTTATGACATCATTTGGAACAATGATTGGTCAGTTTTTAAGCGTTGTTTTTAATGTGAATATTATGGAAATCATGAATGATATCACAATGTCAATATCATTGGTATGCATTGCAATGATTTTCTTTATGAAAGATCATATGGGATTATATGATAAGCTTGCAAAGACACATATACAAGAATTAGAAGTTGTTAAAAAAAATTTAGGGAGGAAAAATTATGGATTTATTTATGGATAAAATTGGTGATGCAATTGCACCAATAGCAACAAAGATGACAGCAAATAGATATTTAAGTGCTATCAAGGAAGGCTTTTTTGGATCAACACCTATTCTAATTGCTAGCTCAATATTCTTATTATTTACAAGTTTACCATTTACTGGATATGAGGATTTTATGGCAAGCATTTTTGGTTCCGGTTGGATGGATTTCTTCTATTTGTCATATCAAGCAAGTTTTAATTTAATGTCAATTTACGTTGTTGTAGGAATGGCTCGTTCGTTATCTTCTTATTACAAAGTAGATGTGAAATTATCAGTCGCTTTATCATTCGTTGGTATTTTCGTATTGACACCTTTAATTAGTACTGCTGACAATGTAAAAGGATTACCATTAGACAACTTTGTAGCAAAAGGGTTATTCGTATGTATGATTGTGACAGCAATTTCAGTTGAAATTTATCGTTTCTGTGTACAAAAAGGAATAACTATTAAAATGCCAGATTCAGTACTACAAAACGTATCAAATGCATTTGCTGCAGTTATTCCCGCATTCGCTATTATCTTATTATTCGATATATTACGTACATTATTTGCAATGACAGATTATGGAAGTGCTCAAGCGTTTATATTTACAATTTTACAACAACCTTTGCAATCTTTAGGTGGAACATTACCGGCAACAGTGATTGCGTTATTGATTGAAGCTGTGATTTGGTGTTTTGGTATTCATGGTTCAAGTATCGTATCATCAGTCATGAATCCAATTTGGTATGCTTTATCGGCTGAAAATTTAGCAGCAGTTGAAGCAGGAATAGCTATGCCACACATTGTTAACTGTCAATTTATTTCATTCTTCGTAAAAATTGGTGGTGTAGGAGAAACTTTAAGTTTAACATTATTTTGCTTATTTAAAGCAAAATCAAACCAATATAAAGATTTAGGTAAATTAAGTATCGGATCTTCATTATTTAATATCAATGAGCCGATGATCTTTGGTTTCCCAATTGTATTAAATCCTATGATGATGATTCCATTTGTATTGGCGAATATTACTGTAGGTGTAGTCACTTATGCGGCTATTTATACTGGACTTGTTCCTTATATTAACGGAGCTAACTTACCATATACAATTCCGGTTATTATCTAAGGATTTATGTTATGTGGTTGGCGTGGAGCGTTATTACAAGTTGTTTTATTAGCTATTACAGGCTTCATTTATTATCCATTCTTCAAAGCTCAAGATAAGCAGGCTTATGAACAAGAACAGAAAAAATCATTAAAGGCATAGGAGGAGCTTTATGGATATCATGGTTGTTGTGAATCAGATGATTCAATTGTTTATCATGATAGGTATTGGTTTTATTATAGCAAAAACGAGGTTATTTGAAAGTGATTTTAATCAAAGTCTCACAAAATTTGTTTTAAATTTAACAATGCCTTGTGTGATTGTTGCATCAGTTATGACATCACAAAATGTTTCACTGGCACTAAAAGATATCATGATATCTACAATACTCTTAGTATTCATTTTGCCAGTCTTTGCATACTTATGTATTCGCATTTTACTATTTAATCAATATAAAGGTTTATACATGTTTATGTTTATGTTTCCTAATGTCGGGTTTATGGGATTTCCACTCATGCAATCTATTTTTGGATCGGAATCCATTTTAAGTACGGCTATTATCAATATGGGATTTAATCTTTCATTATTCACTTTAGGAATTATTGTAATAAATTATGACAATAGTGAGCGTCCAAATCTTAAACTTAAAAATTTATTGTCGCCAGGAGTCATTTCTTCCTTATTGGCTATACTGGTATATATTTTCAAGGTGAATCTCCCAATAGTAGTTGTAAATCCTGTAACTCTTATAGGAAACATGACAACACCTTTAGCTATGATGATTATTGGAGCAACACTTGCAAACTATCAATTTAAAGATATTTTCAGTGATTTAAAAGTTTACATTTTTACCCTATTTATAGATGTGAT
>CAYSWW010000005.1:0-18281 GCA_964434915.1 uncultured Coprobacillus sp. | reverse complement strand
AGATGTGATGATTCAAGGAATTACATTGATTATTTTAGCAATGCCAGTCGCTAATGGAGCAGTTTTATTTGCCAAGACATATAGACAAGACGAATTCTTAGCCGCCAAGACAGTCTTTATATCAACAATGATGGCAATCTTTACAATACCATTGCTTGTTTATCTATTTCTCATTTAAGAGCAATAAAATTTTAAATGAAATGACCCTACTAGAGTAGATAACTAAAATAAAGTTGTTTGCGAAGGAGGGTCTTTTTTATAGAAGGTAAGTTTACTGTGAATGAAAAAAAGTTATACTATAAAAATGAGAAATCAACTGTTGTAATATCGACTTGAAGTTAAAAATCAATCTTTACGAGTATGGAAAAATATGATATTTAGTATGATATTCACAACTACATGATTAAAATAGCACGAGAATGAATAAGATGAATTGAAAACACTCAATATACTAATAAAATATTCAAAGCTAAACTCATTAAAGTGGATATTACTCAAAGTATATCGTAAGTTGGTATAGAATCTTTCAATTGACAAAACATGAAATTTCAATAATGAAAGATTGTGTGTATAGCTGTTTTAAATAAAGATGGCAAACCAAAAGAATACGCTATTAAAATGTGGTAGTGTGACTAATAAAAGTAATTTAAACATGTTTTTATTGCAAAAGAACATGAAAGCGAATAAATGTTTTCTTAAATGATGTAGTTATGAAGATTTTGACTATACCTTTATATTAATTCGGGTTTAAAATTGAAAAACTATTTTTTTCTTAACTTAGAAACATGATTACTGTATCATTTTCAATCTGAATCAGATAGTGATATAGATGGATGTCGTGTATTTACTTATTGCACATGGTCATTTACAGAGTTATTAAGTTGATGTCAAAAAGTAATCGAAACAAATGGCGAAGAGCTTTTGTGTGTAATTTCTTATTTGATATTGCAGTAATAGAATAACTATGTTAGAATGTGAACACTGGTTCGAGAGCTACACCCAGTATAAAAAACTAAGGATGTAAAGATGGCTCTGCCATCTTTTTTACATCTGGCTTCTAACTGTACTTTAGAAGAGAGAGGAGAAATATGGAAAAGAAGTTAAATGTTCAATTGATTGCGGTAAATGCAATCATTGCAGCTGTTTATGCTGTTGCTACATTTGCAATTGCACCTATTGCATATGGAATGATTCAAACGAGAATCTCAGAGGTTATTGTCTTTTTGGCTTTCTACAATAAAAAGTATATTCCTGGATTAGTTATTGGTTGTTTTTTAGCGAATATACCTTCAAGCTTAGGAGCATGGGATTTGGTATTTGGTACTTTTTCAACATTAGTTGTCTGTTTGAGTATGTATTATTTGAAAAATCTTTTTGTTGCTGCTTTAGCCGGAGGATTGATTACTGGTATTATTGTAGGTGCTGAATTAACGTTCGTTTTTGCGGATCCATTTAAGATTAACTTTATTTATGTCTTTATTGGGGAAGTATTTGTTTTAATTATTGGAGCAATTTTATTTAAATTATTAGAGCGTAATCAAATTTTTATGAAAAAATATATCTATGAAAAATAAAAGATGGTTGAAAATGCCATCTTTTTGTATAGCAATACTTAATCATTTTTAATCTTCACATAAAATACATATTTATAATGTAATATAGGTTTATCGAGAAGGTGAAAAAATGAACATTTCTAGTAAAATACGTGATTTAACTTTAAAGAGTATGATAATTCTTGTAACATATATTGCTGGATTGATTTTATGTTTAATATATTTTGATCATATTGTTGGTTTTATAGGAACGATATTATCAGTAATTAGACCTTTTATTATAGGAATTATTTTGACTTTTATTTTTAATATACCGATGAAGTATTTTATTAAAAAGATTCCTATTGAAAATGAAAAAAAGAAAAAAACGATTGCGGCTTTTTTATCAGTTTCACTCATTTTTTTAATTATTTTTGTTATTATTATTGTCATTATACCCCAAGTGATTGAAAATTTAAAAACGCTAGTAAATAATTTACCACAAATTATTGAAACAGTTGAGGAATGGATCATATATTTTTCTAATCAAGTGCATATTTCTAATGATATTGTTGTAAGAATCGAAGAATTCCAACAAGGTTTTGGCAGTGGTTTATTAGAAAAAATTTCTTCCTGGGGACCTAGTATTGCAATTGGTGTAACCAATATTACAACAGGAATTGTCCATTTATTAATGGGATTTGTTATGTCAATTTATATGCTTTTTTCTAAAGATAAGTTGATAAGACAAGTCAAAAAGATTGGACAGGCTATTTTAAATGATAAACAAATGCAATCTGTAACAGAAGTTGTGCATTTGATTTTAGTAACTTTTGAGAATTTTTTGGGAGGGCAATTAACAGAATCAGTTATTATTGGTGTATTATGCTATATTGGTTGTATGTTTTTAAAGATTCCTTATGCATCGATTGCTGCTTTACTTATTGGGTTTACAAACATTATTCCTTACTTTGGTCCGATTATCGGTGCTTTTCTTTCATGTATATTAATTGTATTTGTTTCGCCTATTAAAGCAATTGTTTTCTTGGTATTTAGTACTTTGTTACAACAATTTGAATCAAACTTGATTTATCCACATGTGGTAGGCGGTTCGGTTGGTTTATCGGCTTTATGGGTGCTATTTGCGGTTACTGTTGGCGGTGGTTTGTTTGGAATTGCTGGAATGGTATTTGGATTACCAACTTTTTCAGTTATTTATGAGTTGTTAAGAAGGTGGATAAATCAGCGAATCGAAGAGAAAGAAGAATTAAAGAAGATAGAAAAAAGCGTCTGAGACGCTTTTTATATGGCATGGGTATATTTTTTCAACCATTCTTTTTCTTCTTCATTTAAATATGGTGAAATCTTTTCATAAACAGCTTGATGATAATCATTAAGTTGTTGTTTTTCTTTATAAGTTAATAATTGTTGATCAATAGCATCTAAATCAATAGGAACATAAGTTAATGGTTCAAAACATAAGAACTGTCCATATTCATTTTCTGTTCTTGTTATACACAATAATTCATTTTCAATACGAATACCATATTGTCCTTCTAAATATATGCCAGGTTCATCTGTTACGATCATATTCGGTTGGATAGGACATCTTTCACTTTTGTTTCTTGCTTTTGGTCTAATGCCATGAGGTCCTTCATGAACGTTTAAGAAATGACCCACACCGTGACCAGTTCCACATTGATAATCAAGATCTTCGCTCCACATAGGTTGTCTTGCTAGAATATCTAAATTTTGTCCTGTACATCCTGCTAAGAAGGAAGCACTTTGTAAAGCTAACATGCCTTGAAGAACCATTGTATAATGTTTCTTTTGTTGTAAAGAAACTTTTCCTAATGCATATGTTCTTGTGATATCTGTTGTTCCATCAAGATATTGACCACCACTATCAATTAATAAGAAACCATCGCCTTCAATATGAGAATGTTCTTCTTTTGTCGCATGATAATGCATTAAAGCTCCATTTTCATTCCAGCCACATATTGTTGTAAAACTTGGTTCTACAAATAAATCTTGTTGTTGTCTCAATTCTAAGATCTTTTGTGCAACACTGATTTCATCCATAGATATTTTTCCATAATTTGTTTTTAACCAATACATGAATTTTGTCATTGCAACAGCATCTTTAAGATGAGCATGTTTTGTATTTTTTATTTCAGTTTCATTTTTAATGGCTTTAAGAATTTGTGAAGGATTTTCTTTATCAACAATCTCACAAGAAATGAGATTAAATAATTCATAATTGATTTGAGCTGTATTTAATAACAAACGACCCTGTTGTTTTTGAACATCTTGATAGATATCTTCATAGTTTTTAATCACAACATTCTCATTTTTATAAAAATCAATCATTTCCTGATCATAAGTATTGGCTTGTAAGTAGAGATATGAAACTTGTTCAGTAATCATTGCAAAAGCTAAAATACTTGGTGAACATGGAATATCATCACCTCTTATATTAAATATCCAAGCAATATCATCTAAAGTTGTAAGGACATGCGATTGACAATTGTTTGCTTTCATATATTCCTGTATCATAGCAATCTTTTCATGGACTGATACACCATGATATTGAATATCGTATAGAAATGCTTTTTCACATGATCTTAAAGGACGATTAGTCCAAAATTCTTTTAATAGATCAACACATTGAATGTCATAATTTACCGGAATACATTTTTGCATATTAAAAACAAATTGACAATTCATTGTTTGTCCATCAAAAGCGATAATATTTCCTTCTTTGACATCACTTGCTAAGAATTCTAATAAAGTTGGTACACCTTTTTGTCCCATTTTCATTAAAGTAATGCCATTTTCTAATTGCTTAGCTGCCTGAATAAAATATCTCCCATCTGTCCATAGATAAGCACTGTTTTTTTTGACAAGCAATGTTCCTGCACTTCCATTAAAACCACTTAGATAAGCACGTGCTTGATAATAGGCTCCGACAGTTTCTGATTGATGATCGTCATCTGTAGGAACAATATAATAATCAATATTTTTTTCTTTTAATAATTTTTGAAATTCTTTTATCAATTTTATCACCTTTATTACTTTAACATAAATTTCAATATTTTGATACTAAATAGATATAAAAAATGAAAAGAATCAATTTCCGATTATGAAAAAATGAAACAATTTATATTGTTTATGATAATATAAAGACAGGAGGTTAGTAAGATGAGAAAAGATTTTTTATGGGGTGGCGCTACAGCTGCCAATCAATATGAAGGTGGTTATTTAGAAGGTGCAAAAGGTTTAAGCATTGCTGACGTTGAAAGAGGAGCACGACATGGAGTGAAACGTCAGATTGATTCAGATATTCAAGAAGGTGTTTATTATCCTAGTCATGAAGCAACTGACTTTTATCATCATTATAAGGAAGATATTGCTTTATTTGCAGAAATGGGATTTAAATGTTTTAGAATGTCTATAGCCTGGACACGTATTTTTCCTAGAGGGGATGAAGAAGAGCCTAATGAAGAAGGATTGGCTTTCTATGACCGTGTTTTTGATGAATTGTTAAAATATGGCATTGAGCCAGTTGTAACATTGTCTCATTATGAAACACCTTTAACATTAGTCAAAGAATATGGTTCTTGGCGTAATCGTAAGCTTGTTGATTTCTTTACAAGATATGCACGTGTATGCTTTGAAAGATACAAAGGTAAAGTTAAAAATTGGATGACATTTAATGAAATTAATGCAACAATGAAAGTTGAAAGACCTTATCATCAAGCCGGAATAATATTTGCAGAAGGTGAAGATGCGAATCAAACAGTTGTCCAAGCATCTCATCATATGTTTGTGGCAAGTGCAAAGGCGGTAAAGATTGGTCATGAAATTGATCCAGAAAATAAAATTGGATGTATGTTATTATTCCCTGAAACATATGCTGCAACTTGTGCTCCAGAAGATCAAGTGGCAATGCGAGAAAAAATGTTATCATTATATTATTACGGTGATGTACATGTAAGAGGATATTATAGTAATACTTGTACAGCTATGTGGAAACGTTTAAATACATCTGCACCTATAATGGAAGAGGGAGATTTAGAGTTATTAAAAGAGGGAAAAGTTGATTATATTGGATTTAGTTATTATTTTTCTTCTATTGAAGGTGGAAATGTTGAACAGATCGAAGGGAATGTGGTCAGTGGCGGACGAAACCCTTATTTAAAGATAACTGATTGGGGATGGCAAATTGATCCAATTGGTTTACGCACAACTTTAAATAAATTATATGATCGTTATCAGGTTCCTTTGTTCATTGTTGAAAATGGTATAGGGGCTTTAGATCATGTGGAAGAAGATGGTTCGATTCATGATTTATATCGTATTGAATATTTAAGAGAGCATATTAGAGAAATGATTAAGGCTGTAGAAGAAGATGATGTTGATTTGATGGGTTATACACCTTGGGGATGTATTGATTTAGTCAGTGCAGGAACAGGTGAAATGAGAAAACGTTATGGATTTATCTATGTAGATAAACATGATGATGGATCAGGGACATTAACAAGAAGTCGTAAAGATTCTTTCTATTGGTATAAGAAAGTCATTGAAAGTAATGGTCAAGATTTAGATTAGCATAATAAAAACACGTCTTTAGTAGTAAACCTTTCCAGTTGTTGGGGTTTACTTCATTTAGACGTGCTTTTTTACATATTCATTTTATTTAGCTTTAACTTCAGCATTTCCATAATCGTTACCTTCGTTGAAGTTACGAGCATTTTCCATTGTTACAACAGCAATAGCTTGTAAAGCTTCACGAGTAAAGAATGCTTGGTGACTTGTTAAGACAACTTGAGGGAACATTAATAAACGTGCTGTAATATCATTTGTGATAGATTCATCACTACGATCTGTATAAACGTTGCTATCTTCACCTTCATAAACGTCTAAAGCAATAGCATGGAATTTTCCTTCTTTTAATGCATCAATTAAAGCTTCATTATCAATTAAAGCTCCACGAGCTGTATTGACAAGCATGACACTATCTTTCATTAAAGCAATAGAATCTTTATTAATAATATGTTTTGTTGTTGGGAATAAAGGTGCATGTAAAGAAATCAAATCAGCTTTCTTAAATAATTCATCTTTTTCCACATAAGTTAATAAACCTTCATCTACTAAGTCTTGATTTGGATAAGCATCCCATCCAAGAACGGTCATACCATATCCTTTACAAATTCTTGCCATACATACACCAATTTTACCAGTACCAATAATACCGGCAACCTTATTGTGTAAATCGACACCTAATAAACCACTTAAAGCAAAGTTATTATCTTTCACTTTATTGTGAGCTTTGTGTAAACGACGGTTAGCCTCTTGAATGATTGCCATTGCATGTTCAGCAACTGCATATGGTGAATATGCAGGAACACGTAAAACAGTCATACCACAATCTCTAGCAGCATTTAAATCAACGTTATTAAATCCAGCACAACGTAAAAGTATTAAACGAACACCACAATCATGTAAAATTTCTACGACTGGTTTAGAAACATCGTCATTAACAAAGGCACAAACAGCATTATAACCATCAGCTAATTTAGCTGTTTCTACTCCAAGGTTAGAATCAAAGTATTTGATATCTGAATTATAAGTTCCTTCTCCTTTATCTTTAACTAATTCACTGAAAAAAGTACGATCATAATCTTTTGTTCCAAAGAATGCAATTCTTAAAATTTTTGTAGGTTTCTTTTCATCAAAATCCTTATTTAATAATTCACTGATAGCTGCATAAGCTTCTTCTTCATCTTCCCCTTCAATTGCAATTTTTAAAACATCTCCTTTTTTTACTTTTAAAGCAAGAATTTGTAGAACGTTGCTACCATCAGCTTTCTTTTCATTGCAATAATATGTGACTGTACTTTTAAAGTTAACAGAACATTGAGCTAATAATGCCGCAGGACGTGCATGAACACCTAAAGTATTATTAACAGTATAAGTAAACTCTTTCATTGTATTTGACCTCCTTGATGTTATTATTATCTCTCTATATATATTGTAGCAGAAATAGAGTAAAAATGATTTTTTTTAAGAAATTATTTACTTTCTTTTAGAATCCTTTACAATTAGAACAGATGAGGTGAGGACTTATGTTAATTATTAATTTTATTTTAGGGTTATTACCGATCATATGGCTTGTCGTTTCGCTATGTGGGTTGAAATGGCCAGGATTCAAAGCGAGTTTAGGGGCTTTGTTAATAGCGATTATTGAAGCAATTGTTTATTTCCATTTATCTTTTGTTGACACTTTGACTTCAGCATTAGAGGGATTTGCTTTTGCTTTTTGGCCTATTGTGATTGTCATTATAGCTGCTGTATTTACGTATAATCTTTGTTTGTATACAGGATCAATTGAACATATTAAGCAGTTGCTGACAAGTGTAACGAGTGATAAGCGTATACTTGTTGTATTGATTGGTTGGTGTTTTGGTGGTTTTATGGAAAGTATGGCAGGTTTTGGAACTGCTGTCGCAATACCAGCAAGTATGCTATGGGGATTAGGTTTTCATCCGATTACAGCATGTCTTGTCTGTTTGATTGCGAATGCAACGCCTACACCTTTTGGATCAATTGGGATTCCGACTGTAACGCTTGCAACAAATTTAGGATTAAATAATAATTTAATCAGTTTTGCAACAACTTGTATTTTGAGTGTTTTCATTATTTTAACACCATTTATTATGGTTTTAGTTATTGGTAAAGGATTCAAAGCTTTTAAAGGAATTGTACCAATTATATTAATCAGTGGATTGAGTTATTTGATTCCAGAAATGTTAGTTGCATATTTTGTTGGAGCAGAATTAGCTGTCGTTGCTGGTTCGGTCGTTTCATTAGCATGTACTGTATTAGCGACTATCAAATGGATTGATGATGAAAAAATTCCTGAAGAAAATCGAATTGATGTGCAAAAGGTAAGACATATTGATATTGTTGATACATTAAAAGCATTATCACCTTTCATTTTAATTTTTGTTGTTTTACTCTTAACAAGTAATGTTGTGAAACCGGTTAATACATTCTTGTCACAATTTTCTTCAAGTATTAAAATTTCAACTTATGAAAATGCTCCTAATACAAGCTTTAATTGGATTAATACACCGGGTGTGCTCATTTTCTTTTGTGCCATTATTGGTGGCTTGATTCAAAGAGCATCTGTAATAGATATGGTAAAGGTTTTTATTGCGACAATTAGACAGATGAGTTTTACAATTTTAACGATGTTGTTTATTTTAGGAACAGCAAGAGTTATGCAATATTCTGGTATGATTTCTGCCGTTGCAGCTGTTTTCTCAGTCTTTGGATGGGCTTATCCATTCTTTGCTCCTTTATTAGGTGCTTTAGGAACTTTTGTAACTGGTTCAGGAACAAGTTCCAGTGCTTTGTTTGGTTCTGTACAACTATCAACAGCACAAACAATTGGAGCAAATTCATATTGGCTAGTTGCTGCTAACAATTTAGGAGTCGCAACAGGAAAAATGATGGCACCACAATCTATTGCGATTGGTTTAGTAGCAGTTAATCAAGGAGGAAAAGACGGTGTCTTATTGAAACGGGTTATACCTTATGCATTAGTATTTATCGTTATTAGTGCTTTTGTATGTTTCTTTGGACAATATGTCTGGGCTTTGTTTGGAATTGGTTAATCAGGTTAAGTATCAACTTAGTCTTTTCTATTTTGTTGTTGGAGGAAAGATATGTTTGAAAAAATTGAAATGATAACAAATCAAAAGTTATTACCTATTGTAACCAAAATGAATCAACAGATTCATTTTATGGCTGTGAAAAAAGCATTTGTGTCTTTGTCACCAGTATTTATTGTGGGAAGTCTTTCTTTGGGAATACAGATGTTGATGATGATTTTAGAAGAAAAAGGGATTTTGTTTAATTTTAATGAGGGATTTTCTTGGTTGTATACTTTAAGTGTTGGACTTGTATCGCTTTATGCAACAGTGATGATAACTTATTATCTTGCAAGTGAGTATCATATGGATATTCCGGTAAGTTTGTTTATGGTGGTCATTGGATTCGGGGTGACGGGATTACGATCTGATGGAAATGACAAGTTTTTAGGTTCTGAGGGGCTTTATTTTGCGATTATCATGGCTTTTTTAGTGACGGAGATATTTCGTTGGTGTTTAAATAAAAACTGGCGTTTAAAATTGCCTGAATCTGTTCCGGCTTTTGTGTCAAAGTCTTTTGAAATGATTCCTATTTGTATCATTGTCATTGGTTTTTGTTTATTATTACGTTGTGTTAGTCAAATGTTATTTGGTGAAATACCTCCTGTAGTTTTAATGAAATTTTTAACACCATTTGTTCGATGTTTTGATCATCCTGTGATATATACTATTTTAAAAATATTTCAATGTTTTTTATTCTTTTTTGGTATACATCCAGCTGTTTTAGATCCAATTACGAAAACGATATCACATCAGTTTCTTGCTGATAATATTATGCATTACTATAATGGGACGATACCAACTCATTTTTTTAGTCCCGGTGTTGAATCGGCTTTTGGTAATTTTACAGGAACGGGTATTACCATTGGTTTTGTTTTTTGGTGTTTATTTTCGCGTCGACAAGCTTTAAGGAAAGTTGGCCGTATTTCATTAATTCCTTCTTTATTTGGAGTTAATGAGTCTATTTTATTTGGAGCACCTATTGTTTTGAATCCTTTGTTTTTTATTCCTTTCGTTATTGGAGGAGGATTAATAGGAAGTCTAGGTGGTTGGGCTATTTATTTAGGATTGATGCGTTGTCCGTTTTTTACACCACCTTATTTTGGGATTTTTTTAGAAGCATTTCTAACCAATTTTGATGTTGTTGCTATTGTTGTTAATGCTGTTCAACTTGTTTTATCGATTGTGATTTGGTATCCGTTTTTTAAGCATTATGAAAAGCATTATAATGGAACTGGTTTTGAGAATTTGTCTAATGAATAGGAGAAAAAAATGAAATATTGTTTTGATGAAGTTCATAATCGTAAAGGAACTTATTGTACTCAATGGGATTACATTGAAGATCGTTTTCACAAAAAGGACTTATTGCCTTTTTCTATTTCTGATACTGATTTTATTGTTCCTCAACCCATTGTTGAGAAAATTCATGAAATTGCAGATCAACAAATATATGGCTATACACGCTGGAATAACCATGATTTTAAATCAGCTATTACGAACTATTTTCAAAAACGATTTGATACATGCATTAAAGAAGAATGGATTCTTTATAGTCCAACAGTTATGTATTCTGTAGCAGTGTTAATAAGGTTATTAACTCTTCCAAAAGATAAGGTTCTGACATTTGATCCGATGTATGACTCATTTATTTCAGTTATCGAGGAAAATGAAAGACAACTGATTGCCCATCCACTTATACATCATAACCAATCTTTTTTCATTGATTTTGAATTATTCGAAAAGCAATTACAAGAATGTCAGCTTTTCTTATTATGTTCACCGCATAATCCAACAGGGAGAATCTGGACAAGGGAAGAAATGAATAGAATGGTTCATTTATGTCAGAAATATCAAGTACCGATTATTTCTGATGAAATACATATGGATATCCAGTTAAGTGAGCATCGACAGATACCCTTGCTTTCATATTATTCACAATATCAAAATATATATACTGCTTCTTCATCAAGTAAGATCTTTAATACTCCTGCCTTGATTGGATCATATGTCATGATTCCCCAAGCTGATATCAGAGAACAGTTTTTACGTCAAACCAAAAGAAAAGATTTTTTAAATTCTGCCAGCTTATTTGGAATGTATGCTACAATGATTGGTTATACTTTTTGTGATGACTATGTTGATCAATTTAATGCATATATTTATGACAATATGAAACTGGTTGAAGATTTTGTAAAGAAAGAATTGCCGGATTTTCAATTTAAAAAACCAGATGGTACATATTTGGCTTGGATAGATGCTAGAAATGTTCCTTTTACTTCTGAAGAAATTCAAGATGCTTTGGTTAATATTGGTCATGTTGCGATTATGAAAGGTGAAATTTATGGGGCTAATGGAAAAAAATATTTGCGTATGAATTTAGGATGTCCGCGTTCTAAAATCATTGAAGGCTTAAACAGGATGAAATTAGCCATGGATGATCTTTATAATCGTCAAAGTGAATAAAGAAAGAGGGGTGAATATGGATAATAGATGGAATTTAGATCGTTTATATCATTCTTTTGAAGATCAAGCGTTTATTGATGATATTGAAAGTATGAAAGAAATGTTAGAGGCTATGAAAAAATATCCAACACTTGCTTGTACACAGGAGAATTTAAAAGCTTATCTTCAACAGAAAAATCAATTAGATGATTTGATTGAAAAGGTTTATGCATTTATCAGTTTAACTATGAATGCTGATACTCAGAATCAAACAGCTCAGAAGTATGCATCTCTCATTGAAGGTGTGCTTGCTTCATTTGCGGATAGTACAGCTCTTATTCAAAAATGGATTGCTAATTTTGATTTAACGACAATTGACGATACTTATATTCAGGAACATCTTTTTGTTTTAACAGAAATCAAACAACAGAGTTATCATTTATTAGATGAACAAAGTGAAGCTGTTCTTGCTAAAATGAAAACAACGGGATCTTCAGCGTGGTTAAAATATAAAGATCAGTTAATTTCTTCTTTAATCGTGTCTATGGATGGAAAGGATTATCCATTAACAAAAGTTTTGAATATGGCTTATTCTCATGATCGTAATGTCAGAAAGAAAGCTTATGAAGCTGAAATAATGACTTATCAGAAAATAGAACAAGGTGTGGCAAGTGCTTTAAATGCAATTAAAGGAGAAGCTATTACAATTTCACAAATGAGAGGATATGATTCTGTTCTACAAAGGACATTGATTGATTCAAGAATGTCACAAAAAACCTTAGATGTTTTATTGAATACAATGCAGAAAGCTTTACCGATGTTTGAAAAATATTATCAATTAAAAGCAAGGTATTTAGGTTATCAAAATGGTTTACCATGGTATGATCTTTATGCTCCAATAATTGATGATCAAAAGCAATATTCTTATGAGGAAGGGTGTGATTTTGTTATCGAACAATTTTCTTCATTTTCAAAGAACTTAGGAGATTATGCTAAAAAGGCTATTGAACAATATTGGATTGATGTTTATCCAAGAACAGGTAAAGTTGGTGGGGCTTTTTGTAATAATTCACATTGTATCAAGGAAAGTCGTTTTTTATTGAATTATGGATATGAGTTTAATGATGTAATCACGTTAGCTCATGAATTAGGACATGGTTTTCATGGCTATTGTTTGGATCAACAAACGGCTCTCAATGCTCAATATCCAATGCCAATTGCTGAAACAGCTTCAACATTTTGCGAAATCATTGTTAAGCAAGCTGCTATCAAAAAGGCTTCGCCTCAACAACAATTGATGATTTTAGAAAATGAATTATCTGATTGTGCACAAGTCATTGTTGATATCTATTCGCGTTTCTTATTTGAGAGTCGGTTGATTGAAAAGCGAAAAGAAGGACCTTTAAGTGTTGAAGGAATCAAAGAACTGATGTTAAATGCTCAAAAAGAAGCTTATCGAAATGGTTTGGATCATCAATATCTTCATCCTTATATGTGGACTTGGAAACCACATTATTATGAAGTGGATTATGCCTTTTATAATTTTCCTTATGCTTTTGGTTTATTATTAGCAAAAGGATTATATGGTTTATATTTAAAGGAAGGAGCAACTTTTTTAAAAAAGTATGAAAACTTTTTAGCTTTAACAGGAAAAATGACTTTAGAGGATGTTGGGAAAAGTATAGGGATTGATATTCAAGATGAAGTTTTTTGGCAAAATTCTATTGATATAATTGCAGAAGATTTAAATGAATTTGAAAAATTAGTTAATGAAAGACAGTAATTTGCATATTGCTGTCTTTTTTTCGGATAAATCGATTGACAATTTTGGAAAAAGATTGAAATTAGAATGAAAAGAAATTACTATTATAGTAGATTATTATTTTTAAAGAATAGGAGGTTATCATCAATGAAGAGTCAAGAATTAAGAAAAATAGCTCCTGAATTGGATCCTTTAAGAATCGGTACCGGCTGGAAAGTAGATGATTTGAATAAGATGCAAATTTTTATTGCCAGTACTTATGGTGATTCTCACCCAGGGAGTGCACATTTAAATGAGCTAGTTCATGATGTTGAAAAAAGTCTTGATCAAGAAAATATGAAAGGGGCTAAATATTATGTTACGGACATGTGTGATGGCGAATCACAAGGGCATGATGGGATTAATTATTCATTATGTTCAAGAGAGATGATCACGAACATGATTGAAATCCAATACGAAGCAACACCTTTTGATGGTTGTGTTTTCTTATCAAGCTGTGATAAGGCTCTGCCAGCTCATTTAATGGCTATGGCGAGAATAAATGCACCAGCAATTATGATTCCAGGTGGAGTCATGAATGCTGGACCAGATTTATTAACTTTAGAACAAATTGGGAAATACTCTGCTCAATATCAGCGTGGAGAAATCACATTAGATGAATTTAATTATTATAAGCATCATGCTTGTCCAAGTTGTGGAGCTTGTAGTTTTATAGGAACTGCTACAACAATGCAAATTATGTCTGAAGCTTTAGGTTTAGCATTGCCAGGAACATCTTTACTTCCAGCAACGAGTGAAGCTTTAAAAGATGTAGCAAAAAATGTTGGAAAACATATCAAATATCTAGTTGAGAAAGATATTAAGCCTTCAGATATTTTAACTAAGGAAGCTTTTGAAAATGCGATTATGGTGCATGCAACAATTGCTGGTTCAACTAATTCCTTATTGCATTTACCCGCTATTGCCCATGAAGTTGGTATAGAATTAACGGGTGATGATTTTGATCGTATTCATAGAACGATTCCTTATATTTTGAATTTAAGACCAAGTGGTTTTTATCCGGCTCAATATTATTATTATGCAGGTGGTACACCTGCAATTATGGAAGCCATTAAAGATCATTTACATTTAGATGTGATGACAGTTACAGGAAAAACATTAGGAGAAAATTTAGCAGATTTAAAAATAAACGGATACTATGAAAAGTGTTATGCTTTCTTAAAAGATGTCAATGTGAAAAAAGACGATATCATTTATCCTGTTGATCATCCTTTAAACCAAGAAGGAGCGGTGGCAGTTCTCAAAGGAAACTTAGCACCAGAAGGGGCTGTAGTCAAACATTCTGCTGTTCCTAAAAATATGCAGGAGGTCACTTTATCAGTACGTGTCTTTGATTGTGAAGAAGAGGCGATAGATGCTATATTAAAACATCGTATTCAACCAGGGGAGGCTGTTTTTATTCGCTATGAAGGACCAAAAGGAAGTGGAATGCCAGAGATGTTCTATACGACTGAAGCCATTTCTAGTGATCCAGAATTATCAGCTGCTATTGCTTTGTTGACGGATGGCCGTTTTTCTGGAGCGAGTAAAGGACCGGCTATTGGACATATTTCACCGGAAGCAGCCAGTGGTGGACCAATAGCATTGATTGAAGATGGTGATTTAATTGAAATTAGTGTTAAAAATCGTCGTTTGAATGTTGTAGGCATTGCAGGAAAACATCTTTCACTTCAAGAAGTGGATGAAGTTCTAGCAAAACGTCAAAAAAATTGGCAACCAAGACAACCTAAATACCAAAAAGGTGTTTTAGCCTTATATACGAAACATGCTGTTTCACCAATGAAAGGAGGATATATGGAATAATATGAAAAAGTCAGAAATCATTATGGAACTTAAACATCAGGGAATTGTTGCAGTGATTCGAGGAGATAGCTTAACAGAAGGATTAAATATCTCTAGAGCTTGTATTGCAGGTGGATTAAAAGCTATTGAAATGGCTTATACCAATGCCAATGCTTCAGAAATAATTAAGCAATTGAATGCTGAATATCAAAGCGATCCCGAAGTATTGATTGGTGCTGGTACAGTTTTAGATGCACCAACTGCAAGAATGGCTATTTTAGCAGGTGCTAAATATATTGTATCACCAACATTTGATGCACCAACTGCAGTTTTATGTAATCGTTATGGAATTCCTTATATTCCTGGATGTATGACGATCAAGGAAATAGTAACGGCTATGGAAGCGGGCAGTGAAATCATTAAATTGTTTCCTGGTAGCGCATTTGGTCCTAGTTACATTAGTTCTCTTCGCTCACCATTGCCCCAAGTTTCTATCATGGTAACTGGAGGAGTCAATTTGGATAATTTAGATCAATGGTTAAAAGTCGGTGTTGATGCTATTGGTGTTGGTGGTGAATTGAATAAATTAGGTGCAAAAGGACAATTTGATGAAGTGACCAGAATAGCTTGCGAATATGTAAAGAAAGTTAATGAGGTAAAGGCACAATGAAAGTATTATGTATGGGAGAAACCTTAATGCGTTATTCAACACGTAAAGGAGAACGTTTTTCTAGTTTGGATTTTCAGGTGCATATTGGAGGCAGTGAAACAAATATTGCCGTAAGTTTAGCTCAGTATGGTTTTGAAACATTATTGTTGACAAAATTGCCCAACCATGCATTAGGAGATGCAGTTATATCATTTTTAAAGAGTTTTGGTATAGAAACTTCTTTGATTATGCGAAATGATATGCGCATGGGCGGTTATTTCTTAGAAAATGGGAGTGGACACCGTAGCAGTCAAGTGATTTATGATCGACAATATAGTGCTATGACTTCATTTTCTTTGCAGGATATTTGTTTGGCTGATGTTTTTCATGGAGTTGATGTTTTTGTTGTTTCTGGTATTACTTTAGCTCTCAATGAAACAGTTCGTGAAGCTGTGATGGCAATGCTCGAATATTGCCGGGGAAATAATATTCTTGTCGTTTATGATAGCAATTATCGTGCTAAGATGTGGAGCGTAGAAGAAGCGAGTCAAGCTTTTCAGGCAGTTTTGCCTTATGTAGATATTTTATCAGCTGGTTATTTAGATGCTCAAAACTTTTTAGGACTCACAAGTCAGAAAGAAACATTTGAAGAACGATTAGCTGATTTATATGCTCAAATGAAAAAACAATATCTTCATATCAAATACATAACTTCTACAAAAAGAGACATTCTTTCAACGAGTGTGAATGATCTAACAGGATATTTGTATAGTGATCAACTTTATGTTTCGCAAACGTATCATATTGATGATATCGTTGATCGTGTTGGTGGTGGAGATGCTTTCTTGGCTGGAATATTATATGGTTTATTAAATGATAAAGAAATGCAATATAGTTTGAATTTTGGATGCTGTGCATCGGTTTTCAAGCATACAATTCATGGTGATGCAAATCTAATAAGTATTCAAGATGTTGAAGCATTAATGAATGCCGGAGTGACACGTATTAATAGGTAGGATGATAAAGAAAATTTGGAGGTGATTGTTATTGGAAAGAGAAGATTCAATCTATCAATCTTATGTTCATATTTTGAAAGAAGAATTGATTCCTGCAATGGGATGTACTGAACCTATTGCGATAGCTTATGCAGCTGCGAAAGCACGAGAAATATTAGGCAGTCTTCCACAAAAGGTAAAAGTTCAAGCAAGTGGAAGTATTATTAAAAATGTAAAAAGTGTCATTGTCCCTCATACGGAGCATTTGAAAGGAATTCCAGCGGCAGCTGCTGCCGGAATCATTGCCGGAAATGCTGATAAAAAGCTAGAAGTTATTGCTGATGTAACAAGTGAACAGGTACAGGCCATTAATGATTATTTAGATCAGGTGGAAATCAAAGTAGAATATAAAGACGGAGATTTAGTGTTTGATTTATTGGTAACTGTTTATGATGGTGATCATTATGCAAAGGTGAGAATTACAAATTATCATACACATATTGTATTAATAGAAAAGGATCATCATATTGTTTATGAAAAGATGTCTACTGAGGCACAAGGTGAAACAGCAACAGATAGGTATTTATTAACAATGAAACAGATTTGGGAATTTGTACAAGATTTACATATAGAAGATGTCAAAGATATCCTTGACCGTCAAATTCAATATAATATGGCTATTGCTCAAGAAAGTTTAAAAGGTGATTATGGTGCTAATATTGGTAATGTCTTACTACAGGCATATCCTCATGATTTAAAAACAAAAGCAAAAGCAATGGCAGCTGCTGGTTCAGATGCAAGAATGAATGGTTGTGAGATGCCAGTAGTGATTAATTCAGGAAGTGGCAACCAGGGGATGACGTGTAGCGTACCAGTTATTGTTTATGCTCAAGAATTAAAAGTCAGTGAAAGAAAATTATATCAAGCTCTTACTTTATCAAACTTGGTCGCTGTTCATCAAAAAACAGGAATTGGAACATTATCGGCTTATTGCGGGGCTGTTAGTGCTGGAGCTGCTGCCGGTGCAGGTATTGCTTATTTAAGTGGTGGTGGTTATCAAGAAGTGATTCATACTGTTGTCAATGCTTTAGCAATAGTTTCAGGTATTATTTGTGATGGAGCCAAAGCGTCTTGTGCAGCAAAAATTGCCGTAGCGGTTGATGCAGGTATTTTAGGATATGAGATGTATAAACAAGGTCAACAATTTTATGGTGGAGATGGTATCATAACTAAAGGTGTCGAGAAAACGATTCAAAATGTTGGCCGATTGGGTAAAGATGGAATGAAGGAAACAAATAAAGAAATTATTAAAATGATGGTGAAATAAGAAAGTCTTATTTC
>CAYSWW010000004.1:20827-30934 GCA_964434915.1 uncultured Coprobacillus sp. | reverse complement strand
TATATTTGAAGCTCATATATTATTTTGAGGTGGTTTTTATGAGGAAAAAAGTTTTGCTCATATCATTGTTTATCATATGCATAGCCTTTATCTCATATGTTTATTTAAAAAATGACGATATTGAAGAAAATGTTGATGATGTGTATCTAGAAACAGTTGTTTTTAAAGATAGTGATAATGAATTAATTCCTATTTCAATTAACTTTTATAGTGAAGTTGAATTGGAAGCTGATGTAAGAAATAGAATTGATTTAATGAAATCTGAAGATTTTGTGAGTTATGGATTGTATCCTGTATTAAATGACAATTTAGAAGTTTTATCTGCAGAACTTGACGATGGTATCTTGACTTTGAATTTTAATGATGAATTATATACGAATAATGATGATATGAGAATCATTGAAGCAATCACATATACAATGACAGATTATGAAAATGTGGAACAACTTCAAATTCAAATTGAAGGAGAAGATGTGTCATATTTACCAAACAGTATTATTCCTTTATCATCGTTAACACATGATTTAGGATTAAATAATTTTGAAGATGCATCACCACTTTTAAATCAAACGGTATCGGTTATGGCTTATCAAGAAAAAATAGTTGAACAATATTCTTATTATGTTCCAACAACTATTAGAATAGATGAGAATGCTGATATACTAGAAACAGTTCAAACAATTTTAAGTTATGTAAATAGTCAAGTCCATCTTTTAAATGCAAATTTGGATAATGGTATACTCACCATTGAACTGAATTCAAATATTCTTTTAGATAATGAAAGAATAGATCAATCATTAGAAAATCTTATTGTTTTATCTTTATGTACTTTACAAAACGTTGAAGATGTTGATATTATGATTAATGATGAAGATGTCAGAACTCAACAAACCTCGCAAATCGAATATAATTACATTAAAATATAGAAATTCTTTAAAATTTTGATATAATTAGCTTTGGTGATGTGAATGTGAAAAAAGTTGTAGTAATGTCAGATAATCACGGCTTAGATGCGATGATGGAATATATTAAAGAACAGGAACCTTATGCTGATTATTATGTTCATTGTGGTGATAGTGAAGCTTATCGTAAAGAGTTATTAACTGGATATATATGTGTGAAAGGAAATAATGATTGGAATTTAGATTTGCCAGAACAGGCAAAATTGAAAGTTGAAAAAGTTCCTATTCTTATAATCCATGGACATCGTTTAGGTTATTTTAATAGAGAATTAGCTATGAATGATCTCTTGACACGATATAAATGTCGATTGTTATTGTGTGGACATACACATATACCAATGTATATCAAAGATGGAAAATACACTTATATTAATCCAGGTTCAACAACGCTACCACGAGGTGGAAGTGATCGTAGCTATGCTGTGGTAACGATTGATGGTGATCAGGTTGTAGATTGTGAATTTAAAAAGATTAAAAAGCTATCGATGCGATAGCTTTTTGCGTCTAAAAAATAATTGAAATAAGTGATATATTTATTATAGTGATTCAATTGTTATATGGCATTGAGAATAGAAAATCAATAACTATTTTCTTTTTTATTGATATAAGACAAATTACTATGTTATATAATGTTGATTTGAAATCAATATAAGAATTAATGAGATATAGTAAATATTAAGGTTACAATGAGCATGTTGATTTAAACAACAAAAAAGCTCACAATAGACTTGTGAGCATATCATTCAGATGGCGTCCACGGAGGGATTCGAACCCCCGACCGCACGCTTAGAAGGCGTGTGCTCTATCCAGCTGAGCTACGTAGACATCTGTTTTTTAACTGCTCAAATATAATATCACAAGCCTTAAAAGGTTGCAAGAGTTTTTTTGTGTTTTTTTAAATTTTATTGATAACATAGTGATACTATTCACATTACAAATAAATAACAGCACTTAAAAAGCATAACCGTTTAATCTTTTTCGTTATGCTTTTTCATTTGTTCAATATATGATAGAATAGATTTGCAAGGAGTGAGATTATGAAGAAGCCACCATTTTATAAAAGTGTATTTTATGCATTAGAAGGAATAAAAACTTGTTTAAAAAAAGAGAGAAATATCAAAATACATTTTTTTATGATGAATTGTGTTATTTTATGTGGTATGTTTTTTTCAATTCGACTGATTGAATGGTTTATTTGCTTGATTTTGTTTGGATTGGTTATTTCATTAGAATTGATTAATACAGCCATTGAGGCTCTTGCTGATTTATGCAGCCCTGATTTTCATCCATTAGTTAAAATTGCGAAAGATGCGAGTGCCGGAGCTGTTCTTGTAGTTGCAATTGTTTCAGCAATTATTGGATTGATCGTTTTTATTCCTTATTTATATCATTTTCTTGGATTTTAAAGTAACGTTCAATCATATATAAATAACCACATACAATAAGAGTAAATAAGATTTCGATGTAACCATTAATACGAGTTAGTACAATGGATAGAATTGCGATGAATTGTATAGCTAAATTATAAAACCAATGTATACGATTATATAGTGTTGGTTCATAAATAGACAATAATCTTGTATAAATCCATAATAGAATTAAAAATGATATGCAAGCAAAAAGAGAACAATAAACATGCAATAGAGAATAAAGATCTCGACTGTTTAAAGTATATGGACATAAAGCTCCGACAATCATTGCTAGGGCAGTGATGATGACAGGAAGATATATTTTCTTTTGAATGTTTATTTTTTGATAGATAAGAAGAGTTTTATAGGCAAAAAAACTTGCACATATAATAAGATGCAAGACAATCCACCAATGATAGTTTTCTAGCATTAATGAACCAGTCATATTGCCATACATTAAATTCGTTCTAGATGTAAAAAATAATGTAAAAATGATTACATAGATATATCCCATAATAACACCTCTTTAAAGATTATATCCTTTTTTTAGAAAATAAAAAGAAAAACAACTCAAAAATAGATATATAGAATTGAAAAGGTAATTCATGAATTTAAGATTAGATGCAATGACAGTTGATATTGATAATGTTTATCTAGAAATGAATGAAGTTCATGTTTATTTTGAGTATGAATATTTCAATGAGAATGTAATGAAAATTTTTTTGTTTTCGTATGTTGATGAAAGTGAAATAAATAAAGCTTATTATGACAATTGATTCATTAGTGAAAGGGAAACGAAGACATTAGGTGTCTTCGTTTTCACGTTTTTGGGATTTTAACATACTTTATTATGAGGTGAAGAAAGTGTTAATTTATGTCAATCATGATGATATGCGCTCATTAGAATTAATGGAAGAGCTGATTCGTCGTGGATATTATGTGAGTGATGAATTTAAAGATTTGCGTTATGCTGATGTGATTTATTTGGGAGCGAAAGGAATAGATGCTAAAAATCGTTTAAAAACAAGTTATGATACAATGACTTTAAATGAAAATATTTGGAAACAGTTAAAAAAACGATGTATTGTTGTAACTTTAATGCATAATGAGTATTTTGTTTCTCTCGCAAAACTTTATCAGTTTTCTTATGTGGCTTTATTAGATCATGAAGATTTTATTGAGAAAAATAGTATTCTTACAGCTGAAGGATTGATTTGTTATATGATTATGCATCGTCGTTATCCCATTTATCAGAGTCAGGTATGTGTTTTGGGATTTGGACATTGTGCACAGCCAATTGTCGATGAATTGATTGCTTTGAAAGCTGATGTATTAGTGGCGGTGAGGCGTAAAGAATTAAAAGCGACAATTGAAACTAAGGGGGCTCGTTATGTATCTCTTCAAGAGGTCGATTTAAGTCAAATAGATATTTTGATTAATACAATTCCTTCTTTGGTAATTCAACAAAAAGAATTGGAACAGGCCAAAAAAGGAATTATGATTATTGATATTGCATCATATCCTTATGGTATAGATCATCATTATGCAATATCACATGGGATGAACAGTCAGATTTTATCCGCTATTCCATGTAAGTATGCATATGGATATGCTGGAAGGATGATTGCTGATGAAATAGAGAGGATGTTAGAAAGTGCTTAAATTAGGATTTTGTGTAACAGGTTCTTTTTGCAGTATGGATGATATGTTGGAGGTTTTGCGTGATTTAAAAGAAGATTATGAAATTGAGGTCTTTTTAACACCACATGTGAATACAATGGATACAAGGTTTCATTCATCAAAAGAATTAAAACAGTTAATTATGAATGAAATTGATAAACCCATTCATGTGAGTATTCAGGAAGCAGAAGTTTATGGCCCTTTAAAAAAATTAGATGTTGTGTTGATTTATCCATGTGATGCTTCAACATTATCTAAGTTGAATTATGGAATTAACGATAATGTGGTCACAATGCTTGTGAAATCATCATTAAGAAATAGTGTTCCGATTGTGTTAGGAGTTTATTCTAACGATATATTATCACAAAGTGGTCAAAGTCTTATTTCTTTAATGGGCAAGAAAAATTATTATATTGTTCCCATGTATCAAGATAATTATAAAAAGAAACCAAATAGTATGATTGCTTGTAAAAGCAAAGTCAAAGAAACAATTGAAAAAGCTTTAAATCATGAACAATATCAACCCATTATGTTAGGTTATAAGGAGGTTTTATAAATGAAAGAAATATTTACAGCTTTAATTACACCCTTTAATCAAGATCAAAGTATTGATTATGCAGGTTTATATAGAATTATGGATAAACTGATTGCTGAAGGGAATAAATCTTTTTTGCTTTGCGGGACAACAGGTGAGACATCGACTTTAAAATTAGACGAAAGAAGGACGTTAGTCGAAAATGTTTTAGCAAAATATCCTCAGATTCGTGTTATTGTTGGGATTTGTTCTAATAGTACTTCACAAGTCATTCGACATATTGAAATGTATAAAAATAATCCAAGAATTTATGCTTATTTGGTTATTGTGCCATATTATATTAAACCAAGTCAGAATGGTATTTTTAAACATTTTGATTTGATAGCCACATCAACCCAAAAGAAGATTATGATTTATAATATTCCAAGTCGTTGTGGAGTGGCAATAGAAGTTCCAACTGTGATTAGATTGGCTAATAAACATAAAAATATTATTGGTATGAAACAATGTGGTCCTTTAGAAGAAATACGTCAAATTAAAGATGCATTACCACAATTTAAAGTTTATGTTGGAGATGATCATCTTTTATTAGAAGGTTTAAAACAAAGAGCAGATGGAATTATTTCTGTTTCAAGTCATCTTGATTATCCTTTAATTGAAGAAATCTGTTGTCATGAAAATATTTTTGATGATCGTTATTTGAAACTAATCAGTGAATATTTTTTTATTGAACCATCTCCAGCTCCAATTAAATATATCTTGAGCCAATTAGGGTATATTCAAAATATCCTCCGTTCCCCATTAACAACAATTACTGAAGATTCTGAGGTAAAATTAGCACCATTGATTGAAAAATACAAGAAAAGCATTTGAAGCGTTAAATGAAATATGTTATGATGACTTAAATTCTTAAAAAACTATACACAGAGTTGAAAGAAAGGTATAATAATAGTAGGTACAATAATTTTAAAGAAAGGATGACAAGATGAAAAGTGATATAATTAAATTTATTCCTATAGGCGGACAAGCTGAAATGGGAAAAAGTATGTATTGTTTTGAGATTAATGATAAAATTTTTATAATAGATTCGGGATTTCGTTTTCCTGATTCCGACAAACTAGGTGTGGATGTCATCATTCCTAGTTTTACATATTTAGAAGAAAGAGCTAATCAAATTGTTGCAATTATTATTACGCATGCCCATGATGATGTAATGGCTGCTTTGCCATATTTGTTGCAATCAGTTCAAGCACCTGTATATGCCCCTAATTTAACGGCTGATTTTATTGAACAGATGATTAATAATTATCAAAAACATAATCATGTAGATATTCACTTAGATTTACGTCGTGTGAGAAGAAATGAATCATTAGATATAGCAGGGGTGCCTGTAGAATTTTTTCCGGTTACTCATTCTATTCCTGGCAGTGTTGGAGTTGCTTTTTGGACAGATCAAGGATATTTGGTTTATAGTGGTGAGTTCATTATTGATTTTGGTGCTCCAGAAGGTTTTCGATGTGATATTCAAAAGATGATGGAAATTGGTAAAAAGGGAGTTTTAGCTTTATTGGTTGAATCTTCAAGTGCAAAGCATGAAGGATATACATCACCTCATCATAAACTAACGCATCGTATTGAACGTATTTTTGAGGACAGTAATGAAAGAATTATTATTTCTAGTTATGCTCAAAATATTTTTAGAACAAAAGAAATTATTGAATTAACGAAGAAATATAAACGTCAGATTGTTTTTTATGGGCGCGATAAATATGATAATACGAATAGTTTGTTACGTTTTGGAAAGAAAACGAATAAACCGGTTTTAGAGATTTCTGAGTCATTATTAGGGAAAAAAGAATATATTGGAAATCCTCAATATGATAGCAACTACGTTATTTTGTTGAGTGGTAGTCCACGTCGTATTTATCATGATATATGTGATATTATTGATGGTGGTGATGAACTTTTAAAATTAAGAAAAGGAGATACCTTTATTGTAGCTTCTCCGGTTTTACCAGGTACAGAAAAGATTGCCAATAAAGCGCATAATGGTTTGTATAAAACAGATGCTCATGTATATTTGCTGAAGAATAAGGATTTGTTTTCTATGCATGCTTCTGAAGAAGATATTAAAGTTATTATTCAGATTTTTAAGCCAAAATATTTGATTCCAATGAAAGGTGAATATCAGCATTTTATTGCGAATATGCATATTGCTCATGAAATGGGGATTGAAGATGATCGTATCGTTATTATGGATAATGGTGAGCGTATTACTTTTAAAAAAGGATTATTGGAAAAGAGTCGTGATGTTTTTGAAATTGGAGATGTCATGATTGATGGTATTGGTATTGGCGATGTTGGTGAAAAGGTTATAGATGATCGTATTCAGTTGGCAAATGACGGTATCGTGGTTGTTGGATTGACAATTTCGAGAGAAACAAAAGATATTGTTGCGCAGACTGATTGTCAAACGAGAGGATTTGTTTATTTAAAGGATTCTGAGTATATTATCAAAAATGTGATTGAAATTTGCGAAAGAGTTGTTGGACAGTTAAAAGCAAATCCAAATATTGAAATTGCAGAAATACGATCTATGATGAAAGATCAGTCAATGAAGTATATTATGAAAGAAACTGGTAAAAAACCAGTATTTATCGGAGTTGTGATAGAGATATAAGCAAGAGTCATCTTGCTTTTTCTTTGCAAAGTGGTATAAATTTGATATAATGTTGTATATGAAAGAAGGTGAAGAAAATGGCAAAAACCAAGCGTACAAAAAAATCAAAAAATCAATTAATTGAAGAGACTTTACGTTTAAGAATTACCACTTTGCTTGTTTTATTTGTCGTGGTTATTGCTGCTTTACGTTTGGGTTTTATTGGTCAAGGTCTTCATCAAGTATGTGCTTTTTTGATTGGTAATTTTTATGGTGTGGTTTATGCTGCTCTTATGATTGTTTGTTTTTATATCATATATAAAGCAAAATTACCTTATTTTAAAGGCCCTGAAGCAATTGGGCTTTATTTGTTTTTTATTGGGATATTAACTTTAGCGACGATTCCTACTGATTCACAAATTAAAGGGATGGGAGTTATAAATACATATTTACAAGCACAACAATTTCATAAAGGTGGATTGATTGGGCATTTATTTTATGGTTGTTTTAGTGCTTTATTTGATCAATTAGGAGCTTTGATACTATCTATAGTCATTGTTTTTATTGGTTGTGCTTTATTGTTTAGTAAATTATATATCAAATCCCAAACAAAACAAAAGAAAAAAACAAAACGTAAACCTAAAGATGATGATTCTCATGGTCAAACTATTATAGTTTCAAAAAAGAGATCACCTTTTGATTTCTTCAATAAAAATCAAAATATTGTGATTTTCCCCGATGAAGTTTTTGATGATCCGGTCAAAGAAGATAAATCATCTGAAGCAAATATAGCTTTTGAATTCAATGATGAAAAACTTCATCTTGATATAAAAAATGAATCAGATCAAGAAGTAAAATCATCAGAAGTCATTAATGATGATGAAGAAATATCTAAGCCAAAAGTTTCTACAAATTATCATTTACCACCGTTATCCTTATTATCAACAAAGTCAACTAATAATGCTTCAAAAGAACGACAAACTGCGAATAAAAATGCGACTAGATTGACAACGGTATTAAAACAATTTGGAGTGAATGCGACCGTTGAAAATGCCTATATTGGTCCAACTATTACAAAATATGAATTAAAATTGGAAACAGGTACGAGAGTTAATAAAATCTTACAGTTGCAAGATGATATTAAACTTGCTTTAGCAACAGCTGATATACGTATTGAAGCACCAATTCCCGGAAAACCTTATGTTGGTATAGAAGTGCCAAATCAAACAGCTTCTGTTGTTGCTTTTAAAGATGTTTTTAAAGCTTTAATGGCTAATAAAAAATTAGCTTCTAATAAACTCGTTGTGGCATTAGGTAAAGATATATCTGGACAACCCATTTATGCACAACTTGATAAAATGCCCCATTTATTGATTGCTGGAGCAACTGGGTCAGGAAAATCCGTTTGTATTAATACGATTATTTCATCATTATTAATGCGAGCTAGACCAGATGAGGTGAAATTAATTTTGGTTGATCCTAAAAAGGTTGAACTTTCTATTTATAATGGTGTTCCTCATTTATTAGCACCAGTTGTAACTGATCCTAAAAAAGCAGCAGCTATTTTACATGAAGTTGTGGCAGAAATGGAACGTCGATATGATTTGTTCGCAAACGTGAATGCACGTAATATTCAAAGTTATAATGATTTGATTGCGCAAGAAAATCAAAATAATGAAGATTCGCAAAAAGAGAAACTACCGTATCACGTTGTCATTTTGGATGAAGTTGCTGATTTAATGATGGTAGCTAGTAAAGATGTGGAAGATTGTATTATGCGTATTTCTCAAATGGCCAGAGCAGCTGGCATACATTTGATAGTTGCAACGCAACGTCCTTCTACTGACATTATCACTGGTGTTATTAAGGCAAATATTCCTTCTCGTATTGCTTTTGCAGTGTCATCGAGCGTTGATTCTAGAACGATTTTAGATACATCTGGTGCTGAGAAATTATTAGGTAAAGGGGATATGTTATTTTCACCAATGGAATCATCTTCGCCAATTCGTGTGCAAGGGTGTTTCGTATCTGACGAAGAAGTAGCAGCAATTGTTCACTATGTTTCACAACAACAAGAAGCAACATATGAAGATTGTTATGTGAATGCAAAGGCTGTTTCTTCTAGTGCTTCAAGTGATTATTCTGATAGTGAAGACGAGGCATATGAAAGGTGTCGAGAATTTGTTATTCAAGCCCAAAAAGCCAGTACTTCTTTACTACAAAGAAAATTCAGAATAGGCTACAATAAAGCAGCGCGTATTATTGATAGATTGGAAGAGGAAGGAGTTATTGGACCACAATTAGGAAGTAAACCTCGTGAAGTCTATATTCGTCAATATCATGAGGATGATTTATAAAAAAAGAGCGAAAAGATGGTGTTCTACAATAATTTTGGGCAAGAGTTGCCCTACATTCTGTAAAGGACAGAAGTGATAGCCGATCTGTCGGTCTCACTTCTGTTTTTAGGTTACCTTAGAATTTGATTGTGACATCATTGTTGATCGTGTATAGTACTCGATTTTTGAATCTTGCCCTACAGGTATAGCCATTTGCACTATGCTTGATCAGTTTAATGATTGAGTTGCAATTTCTATCAATACATTGATTGATAGCTTTATGACGGAATTGATTAGCGTTTTTGAAAAATCCTGTATTTGTTTGACATTTGATGTTCGATACAGGATGATCAGTTCTTTCAGTTTATCTTTTACATCTTCACACTTGCTATCTCTATTATCATATAGGTTAAAATAACGACCTATAAAACGATTGTATTTCTTTTGTTCGTTTGATTCCTAAATCTTTGACTCGTTTGAAAACAGGACCCAATTAAATTTTTTCAATAGATAATAGTTTATCTCG
>CAYSWW010000004.1:0-20782 GCA_964434915.1 uncultured Coprobacillus sp. | reverse complement strand
TTGAGGATCAAGCTTTTCGTTTATTTTATCAGCTTTTGCTTTAAGACTGTCGATAATGGATTTATATTTGTTTTGAGTATCGATACGTACTCGTTGAACTTTTCTTGATAGTTTCTACAGATAACTTTTTTAGAAACACTTACATGGTTGTCGAAGATATTAGCGATAGAAGAAGGAGAAATATGATATTTTTTAGCCACATATGTAAAAGTTCTTTAAAGATTTTAATACAAAATAATCACGTTTAATTAAAAATAAAAATCAACCTTTTAATCAATTTGCAGAAACTTTGGTTGATTTTTTTAATTTATTGTAAGAATTAACACTATAGGATTCAAAATTTATATAAACAGTTGTTTTGATACGTTTAGCCATAGAAAAGACCTCCTAATGACATTATAACACATAAAACTGTAAAACATTTGAACGTCTTATTAAGATCTTAATCCCATAATCTGTAAATAGCAAATTAGAGTTACCTCAAGTTATTTTGTAGTGGCTTTAAACCCATAGTTATTTCAAATAGTCAAATATTTTGAGACTTCTCTCATTTCGCTCTTTTCTTTTTGTAAAAATAATGTTAAGATAACGTTAGAAATATAGAGGAGGGAAACAAAAAATATGAAAAAATTATTCGCATCTTTATTAGCATTTTCATTATTGCTTGTAGGATGTGGTGGAACAACTGGTTCTAGTGAAACACCAGAAATTGTTATGTTGACTGATAGTGGTTCTATTGATGACAAATCATTCAATCAAGGTACATATGAAGGGATTCAAGAATATTGTAATGAAAACGATATTGTTTGTAATTACTTAAAACCTGCTGATGTAAGTACTGATGATTATTGTAATGCTATTGATCAAGCAGTAGCTCAAGGAGCAAAAATTGTTGTATGTCCTGGATATTTATTTGAAGAAGCTATCTACATAAAACAAACTGAATATCCTGATGTGAAATTCATCTTAATTGATGGTAATCCTCATGATGAATCATATGAAGATTACACAACTGCTGATAATGTAATTGGAATTACTTTTCAAGAAGAACAATCTGGTTATTTAGCTGGATATATGGCTGTTATGGATGGTAACACAAGTTTGGGATTCATGGGTGGTACTGCTGTTCCTGCGGTCATTCGTTATGGTTTTGGATATGTTCAAGGTGCTAATGATGCGGCTGCTGAATTAGGAATCACTGTTGATATGAGATATTATTATACTGGAAGCTTTGATGCGACACCTGAAACACAAACAAAAGCATCTTCTTGGTATAAAGATGGTATTTCAGTTATCTTTGGATGTGGAGGTTCTGTAGGTAACTCTGTTATGGCTGCTGCTGAAGCTTCAAATCCTGAAGGTAAAGTAATTGGTGTAGACGTTGACCAATACGCTGAATCTGATACAGTTATTACTTCTGCTTATAAACAATTAGCTGTTGCAGTTCAAGATGCGTTAGCATCTATCTATAGTGGTGACTTTGATAAAGTTGATGATGAATCAATTCTCTTTAGAGGAGGACAAAACATTGTTTTAGGTGCTGATTATAATGCAACTGGTCTTGCTTTAGACAATGCTAAATTTGAAAAAGTTACTCAAGAAGAATATGATGAAGTATACGCTAAAATTGCTGATGGAACAATTACAATTGTTAATGACAGTGAAAACGATGATCCTAATATTTTAGGATGTACAAATGTTAATCTAACAGTTGAATAAGCTCTAAAACGTGGTTCGATGACCACGTTTTTTACAAAACTGGAAGTTTATTTTTTATATCTGTTAATTGGACATAAAATAATGTATAATAATCACATAAAAGAAAAAGAGGAGGACGATTGATGGAAAACGTTATCGAAATGCGTCATATTACTAAGGAGTTTCCTGGTGTTGTTGCTAACGATGATGTAACAATTGAACTTCGTAAAGGTGAAATTCATGCTTTATTGGGAGAAAATGGGGCAGGAAAATCAACTTTAATGAGTGTTTTATTTGGGTTATATCAGCCTGAAAAAGGGGAAATTCTAAAAAATGGTCAAGTTGTAAAAATTAATGACCCTAATGATGCAAACAGATTGGGAATTGGTATGGTTCATCAGCATTTTAAGCTTGTACATAATTTTACAGTTTTGGAAAATATTATTTTGGGTGCTGAAGATACCAAAAATGGTTTTGTATATATGAAGGACGCCCGTGCTAGAGTTGAAGCTTTATCGCAAAAATATAATCTTAAAATAGATTGTGATGCTTTAATTAGTGATATCACTGTTGGAATGCAGCAACGTGTAGAAATTATTAAAATGCTTTATCGTGATAATGAAGTTTTAATTTTTGATGAACCTACTGCTGTTTTAACACCTCAAGAAATTGATGAATTAATGCAAATTATGAGGGATCTAGCTAACGAAGGGAAATCAATTTTATTTATTACTCATAAATTGAATGAGATTAAAGCTGTTGCTGATCGCTGTTCAGTACTACGTAAGGGGAAATACATAGGAACTGTAGATGTTGCAACAACGTCAAAAGAAGAAATGTCTGAAATGATGGTGGGTAGAAAAGTTAATTTGGTTACAGAAAAACAAGATGCTCATCCAGGGGAAGATATACTTGTTGTGAAAGACTTAACTGTGTCTAAAAAAGGACTCAAGAATCCAGTAAATCATGTTAGTTTTTCTGTTAGAAAAGGGGAAATTGTTTGTATTGCCGGAATTGATGGTAATGGACAAACTGAATTAGTTCAAGCCATTACAGGTTTAGTACCAATTGTTGAGGGTAGTGTACATATTAATGGAAGAGATATTACAAAGTCATCTATTAGAGAACGTAATGTGAGTGGACTTTCACATATTCCTGAAGATCGTCATAAACATGGTTTGATATTGGATTATCCGCTATCATTTAATTTGGTTTTACAAAGATATTTTGAACCTGAATTTTCTCGAAGAGGCTTCTTGAAATTTGATAAGATTGAAGCTTATGCTCAAAAACTTATTGATCAATATGATATTAGAAATGGACAAGGAATAAAGACAATTGTGAGAAGTATGTCAGGTGGAAATCAACAAAAAGCAATTGTTGCAAGAGAAATTGATAAAGATTGTGAATGTTTGATTGCGGTTCAACCAACTAGAGGATTGGATGTTGGAGCAATTGAATATATTCATGGTAAAATTGTTGAAGAAAGAGATGCTGGTAAAGCTGTTTTATTGGTATCACTTGAATTAGATGAAGTTATGAATTTGTCTGATCGTATTTTGGTTATTTATGAAGGTGAAATTGTAGCTGAAATTGATCCAAAACAGACGACTGTTCAAGAACTTGGGTTATATATGGCTGGTAGTAAGCGAGGTGTTCATTAATGAAAAAGTTTTTAAAGTCTGATGGATTGCTTAATTTTGCATCTTCATGTGTTGCTATTTTAGCAGGGTTGATTATTGGATTTATTGTTATTCTGATTGCTAATTCTTCTAATGCTTTGATAGGTTTTTTAATCTTGATTCAAGGTGGTTTTAGTAATGGAACGAGAGGAATTGGACAAGTTTTAAATAATGCAACACCTATTATTTTGACGGGTTTATCTGTTGGTTTTGCGTTTAAGACTGGTTTATTTAACATTGGAACACCTGGTCAATTTGTTGTTGGTGCTTTTACTGCTATTTTTATTGGTGTTAAATGGACATTTTTACCACCTGTTCTTCATTGGGTTGTTGCGATTCTTATTGCAGCAATTGCTGGTGCGTTATGGGCTTTTATACCAGGATTGATGAAAGCTTATTTGAATGTTAATGAAGTTATTTCTTCAATTATTATGAATTATGTAGGATTATATACTGTGAATTATCTTGCCAAATTGTTTGTCTTTAATATAAAAAAGAACGAGACTTTAGCTGTTGCATCTAATGCAGTTATTTCACAATTTGGTTTGGATAAATTTATTCCTAATATTAATGGTGGAATTGTCATTGCAATTATTGCTGTTGTTATTATATATATTATTCTTAATAAAACTGTTTTAGGTTATGAATTAAAAGCTTGCGGTTTGAATCAGGATGCAAGTAAATATGCTGGTATTAATTCTAAAAAACGTATTGTGCAATCAATGATGATTGCTGGTTCTTTGGCTGCAATAGGAGGTGCCTTGGTTTATTTAGGTGGAACTGGAAAATGTTATACAGTTGTCGATACATTAACTTCTGAAGGTTATAATGGTATTGCTGTAGCTTTACTTGGATTATCTAATCCTTTGGGTGTTCTAGCATCTGGTTTATTTGTTGCACATTTAACAATTGGTGGATCTTTAATGCAGATTTATGGATTTATTCCTGAAATTGTTGATATTATTGTTGCGATTATTATATATTTTGCAGCATTTGCGTTAATGATTAAAGGATTTCTTGCTCATTTTTCTTTACGAAAGAAAAACAAGGAGGTTGTATAGATGAATGATTTAGTCTTTTTGATTCAACAAACAATGTTTTTCTTTATTCCATTAATGCTTGTTGCTTTAGGTGGACTTTTTGCTGAACGTAGTGGTATTATTAATATTGGTCTTGAAGGAATTATGATAATCGGAGCATTTTCTGGAATTTTCTTTATTCACTTTTGTCAAGATTATCTGCCTCCTCAATTATGCTTATTAATTGCGGTTATTATTGCTGGAGCATCTGGTGTTCTTTTCTCACTTTTCCATGCGATTGCCTCTATTAATATGAAAGCTGATCAAACGATTAGTGGGACGGCTTTAAATATGTTTGCTCCTGCTTTTGCTATTTTCGTAGCAAGACTCGTACAAAGAACTCAACAAGTTGAATTTTCTAATACATTTAGAATTACGAAAATACCTGTATTGGGCGATATTCCAATTATTGGTCCATTCTTTTTCCAAAATACGTATTTTACAACTTATTTAGGTATGATTATTTTGGTTCTTTCTTGGGTGATTTTATATAAGACAAAATTTGGATTAAGATTGCGTTCTTGCGGAGAGTTACCACAAGCGGCTGATAGTGCTGGTATTAATGTTTATAAGATGCGTTATGCTGGAACATTGATTTCAGGATTTTTAGGTGGTATTGGTGGATTGGTTTTTATTGTTCCAACGAGTACAAACTTTAATGCAAGTGTAGCAGGATATGGTTTCTTGGCTATTGCTGTATTGATTTTTGGACAGTGGCATCCTTGGAAAATTTGTGGAGCAGCTTTCTTCTTTGGATTTATGAAAACAATATCTTCTACTGGATTACCGTTCTTAGTAATCAATAACTATTATTATAAAATATTACCTTATATTGCAACTTTAATTGTTTTAGCATTTACTTCTAAAAATTCTGCTGCACCTCGTGCCGAAGGGGAGCCTTATGATAAAGGAAAGAGATAAATAAATATGTGTTTGAAAAGAGATGATTGTGTTTTGTTATAATGATCTCTTTTTATTGTGGTGACTTATTGTCTTTTTTGTTTTATTTTGCCAAAATATGAGTATAATAGAAATATATCAAAGGAGGATTTATGAAAACAGTATATCAAATGAAGGGGTATACCTTACATTTAATCCCTACAAAAAAATTTAAAACAACGACGATTTCTTTACGTTTACAAAGTCCATTAGAGAAAAAAACAACAACTTTAAGAACTCTTCTGACATTTGTATTGGTTGCTGCTACTAAAGATTATCCATCTACACAAGCTTTAGCAGCTTATTTAGATGAAAATTATGGCGCAAGACTTTCTGCGAATGTTGCCTCAAAAGGGAAATCACAAATTTTGAATATACATACACGTTTTGTTAATGAAATTTATTTACCAACTGATGATTTGTTATTGGAAAAACAAATCCAATTAATTCATGATTTGTTTTATTCGCCACTTATTAAAGATAATGTTTTTGATGAAACAATTGTTGAACTAAAGAAAAAGGAACTTAAAGAAAGATTACAAGTTAATAAAGATGAGAAATTTTCATATTCTTTAGATAAATTATTTGAATATATGGGCTATCAACAAACCTTAGGTATCTCAAGTACAGGTTATGAAAAAGATATTGATCAAATTACAGCTCAAGATTTATATGAATATTTCCAAAAATGTATTAATGAAGATGAGAAACATCTTTATATTGTTGGAAATATAGATGAAAGTTGTGTTGATTTATTTTCACAATATCTTGCTTTTCCTGAAAATCGACATCTCTATCCTTCCGCTTATACTTATACTTCTCATAGAAAAGATGTCTTAGAAATCATTGAAAACCAAGATATTACACAATCAAAATTAAATATAGGTTATGCCATTCAATGTAATTTTACTTCACCACAACATTATGCTATGACTGTTTTTAATGCTTTGTTTGGTGGTTTTTCACAATCAAGACTTTTTAAAACAGTGCGAGAAGATAATAGTTTATGTTATTATATTTCTTCAAGTTATGATGCTTTTAATGGAATTATGATTGTTAATGCTGGTATTGATGATAAAGATTATTATAAAACTATTGATTTGATTCAACAGGAATTGAAGGATATTCAGCAGGGAAAAATCGATGATGAACAAATTCATATTGCTAAAATTATGTTACAAAATGCTCTACGTAAAACAACTGATGATGCTAGCAGCATGATAACTTTGGCATATAATCGTGATATTACAGGTTGTCAAGAAACAAATGGAGAATATATTGAAAAATTATTAAATGTGACAAAAGAGGACATTATCACTGTGGCTTCTCAAGTTCGATTAGATACGATCTTCTTTTTAACAGGAAAGGATTTTCATGGAAAAGATTAATTATCAGACTTTACAAGAAACTCTTTATTATGAACAAATGAAGAATGGTTTAGAAGTTTACTTATTACCTAAAAATGGATTTTCTAAAACTTATGGATTATTTTCAACACGTTTCGGTTCGATTGATACAACTTTTGTTCCTATTGGTGAAAAGGAGATTGTGAAAGTTCCTGATGGTATAGCTCATTTTTTAGAACATAAGATGTTTGAAATGCCAAATGGAGATGTGAGTGAGCAATTTGCAACTTTAGGTGCTCAGACCAATGCTTTTACATCTTCTTCAAGAACTGCTTATTTATTTAGTACAGCTTCGCATGAAATGGAATGTATTGAATTATTGTTGGATTTTGTTCAAGATATTTATTTGACGGATGATAATGTTGAAAAAGAGAAGGGAATCATTAATCAAGAAATTAGAATGTATGATGATGATCCTGATTGGCGTTGTTATTTTGGAAGTATTCAGAATCTTTATCAACGTCATCCAGTAAAAATAGATATTGCAGGAACAGTTGAAACAGTTTCGGCAATGAATAAAGAAATATTAGAAAAATGTTATCATACGTTTTATCATCCTGGTAATATGATGTTATTTGTGGTAGGAAACATTGAACCATTTCAAACAATGGAGAAAATTCGTCAGAATCAAAATGCTAAACATTTTGAAAAGGTTCAAAAAATTCAAAGACAGATTATTGATGAGCCAAAAGAAATTGATAAAAAGGCTGAAACACTCAACATGGATGTTGTCATGCCAAAAGTTATAGTATCAATGAAAGTGAATGATATATTAACCGTGCCTCAAGACAAATTAAAGCGTGAGTTGAGCATGAATCTTTTACTAGATTTATTGTTTTCTAAAAGTTCTCCACTCTTTGAAAAATGGACACGTTTAGGCTATATTAATGATAGTTTTAGTGCCAATTATACTCAAGAACGAGATTATGCTTTTTTACAGATTGGTGGAGATACCTATCGACCGGAAGTTTTACGTGATCAAATTTATAAATTAATTGATGAAATTCATTCTTATCATATAAATATTTCTGATTTTGAGCGAATTAAGAAGAAAAATATAGGAAGTATAATTGATATATTTAATAGTCCTGAAAGCATTGCAAATATGTTTATTCGATATTATTTTGAAGGCATTATTTTATTTGATTTTATTGATTGTATCATGGATTTAACGGTTAATGATATTGAAAATTTAAAATCTTTATTCAATCTTTGTTATACAAGTTCGTTTATAGTTACCTCAAAATAGGTTTACAAGTTTTTATTTTATGTTATAATGAAATTGGCCTAAGAGATATATGTATTTCCTACACGATATATACGGGAATCTGATTGTTGGTCGATGGTGTTGAAAGCCTGTCTTGAATAGGAATCCTAAAATCGAACACAAGATACCCACCTGCACATAACAGGGATAATATCAAAAAAACTCTTAGGCTTTTTTAATGGAGGATTTATGGCTAAAATTACTGATGAAATGATTAAAGAAATTAATGCTCTTGCCCACAAGAGTAAGACAGTGGGTTTGACGTCGGAAGAAAAAATAAGACAAAGCAAATTGCGTCAAGAATATATAAAAGCTTTTCGAAGTGGTTTTAAGCAACAACTTCAAAATATTAAAGTTGTTGATGAAGAGGAAAATGATGTAACACCTCTTCAAATCAAAAAAACAAAAAAAGTCAATTAAAATGATAAAATTTGATAAATTGGTGTTTTCTAATGTTTGTTTTTCGTGTATAATACCACATGTATACGAGGAGGAAAAAGGGAAAATGGATCAATCAGAATTATCAATTGCAACAATTAGAGCTTTGGGAATAGATATGATTAATAAAGCAAATTCAGGTCATCCTGGAATGGTTTTAGGATCTGCTCCTGCTTTATATTCTTTATTTACTAAAGAATTAAAGGTTTATCCTAAAGAATCTGAATGGTTTAATCGAGATAGATTTGTCCTTGCAAGTGGACATGCATCTTCTTTATTATATAGTTTATTACATTTATCAGGTTTTCAATTATCTATGGATGATTTAAAACAATTTAGACAATGGGGAAGTTGTACGCCAGGTCATCCTGAAATTGATACTGATGGTGTGGATGCTTCAAGTGGACCATTAGGTCAAGGTATTCCAATGGCTATTGGAATGGCAATGGCAGAACGTTATCTTGCAAATCGTTATAACAAAGAAGGATTTGAAATTATTGACCATTACACTTATACATTATGCGGTGATGGAGATATGCAAGAGGGAGTTACTTATGAGGCGGCTTCTTTAGCAGGACATTTGGCATTAGGAAAATTAATTGTCTTATATGATTCAAATCATGTTACATTAGACGGGCCACTAGATTATTCTTTTAGCGAAGATGTCAAAAAACGTTTTGAAGCAATGAATTGGCAAGTTATTTTAGTTAAAGATGGAAATGACATACAAGCTATTCAAAAAGCAATCAAAAAGGGTAAAAAAGAGAAATTTAAACCAACATTAATTATTATTGATACAATTATTGGATATGGTTCAAAATTTCAAGGAACAAATCAAGTACATGGAGCACCATTAGGTATAGAAGATGGAAAGTATGCCAAAATGTCTTATGGATTTGATTATGAAAAAGATTTTTATGTTCCTGATGAAGTTTATGATGATTTTCAGAAAAGTGTTTATCAAAGAGGAAAAAGAGCGTTTAATAAATGGAAAAAATTAATGAAAGAATATCAATTAAACTATCAGGATCTATATCAGGAATTGAGTCATTGTATCGCTGGACAATATAATTTCAATTATGATGAATTTATTAAAAATTTTCTAGAAGGATTGAGTGAAGCAACACGTAATTCAAGTGAAAAAATTATTAATGAAATTGCTAAACAAAATCCAACGTTTTTATCTGGTACAGCTGATTTAGCATCATCAACGAAAACAGAAATAAAAAATGGGTTGCGTTTTAGTTGTGAAAACTATGGTGGTAGAAATTTATATTTTGGAATTAGAGAATTTGCTATGGTTGCTATTATGAATGGAATGACTTTGCATAAGGGTATTAAAGTTGCAGCAGGTGGATTCTTGGTTTTTAGTGATTATTTCAAAGCTGCTTTAAGGATGGCTAGTTTAATGAAACTTCCAATTATTTTACCATTGTCTCATGATTCCATTGCAGTTGGGGAAGATGGACCAACACATCAACCTGTAGAACAACTTCCAATGATGCGTTCTATGATTAATGTAAATGTTTTACGCCCAGCAGATGCTTATGAAACATGTGCAGCTTGGAAAAAGGCATTGGAAACAAATGATTGTCCTACTGCAATCATTTTAACAAGACAAAATGTGACAAATATAACACATGCAACTTACGATGATGTTTGTCATGGTGCTTACATTGTTTCTCCGGAACAAAATCAATTAGATGGTATTATTATTGCGACAGGTAGTGAAGTTGAGTTGGCAATAAAAGCACAAAAGGAATTATTAGCAAAAGGGCAAAATGTAAGAATTGTTTCTATGCCATCTATGGAATTATTTGATGCACAAAGTGATGAGTATAAGGAGAAAATTCTTCCTTCCCATGTACGTAAACGTTTAGCAGTTGAAATGGGAACTGATTTTGGATGGTATAAATATGTTGGCTTAGATGGTCGAGTGATTTCGGTACATGAATATGGGAAAAGTGCTCCAGCTAAAGTTGTCATTAAAAATTATGGATTTACTGTTGAGCATCTTGTTGAAACATTTTTATCTATGTAATGAAAACTGTTCTTTGTTAACAGTTTTTTTTTCTTTATTGAAACATTTAAAGAAAACGGTTTCACTATAAAGTATTTTTTGCTATAATATTATATGATCATATCATTAATTTTTATTTCATATAATGATATAATCATGATATATCCAGTAAATATTTTACTGTTTATATAACAATGAGAAGATGAGGTGAGAGTATGAAAAAATTGAATCAAAAGTCTTTAGATTTCATCGATGATGTCATTTACCGACACAAGAATGAAAAAGGACCTATTAAGTTAATGCTTCATGAAATACAAGCTGAGTTAGGATATATTCCTTTTGAAGCAATGGAAAAAATGTCTGATGCTTTACAGGAACCTATTTCTAAAATTTATGGAGTTGTCACTTTTTATTCACAATTTACAACTGAACCAAAAGGAAAACATGTCATTGGTGTATGTCTAGGTACAGCATGTTATGTGAATGGGTCGCAAACAATCTTAGATTTACTTATTCAAATGACAGGGGCTCCAGTTAATGGGACAAGCCCCGACGGTATTTTCTCCATTGATGCAACACGTTGCGTTGGAGCTTGTGGTTTAGCTCCAGTTGTTAGTGTTGATGGAACTGTGTTTGGTTGTACAAAACAATTAGACGATTTGAAAATGTTAGTATTAAATTATAAAAAGGAGGAAGCAACAGCATGAAAATGAAAGATATCTTAGCCATTGTGGATGGAAAACCAATTTTGGATAATGATCCACATGTCTATGAGATAGATTTTCAAAGTGCATTTGGCAGCGACTTAATGTCTGATGCTTTATGTCAATTAAGAGATGCTGATGAGAAAGTGCTTCTCATAACTGGACTTTCAAATATGCAAATTATTCATACAGCAAATACATTAGATCTTGCTGCAATATTGATTGTGAGAGGAAAAACAATTGATGAACATTTAATTCAAGGAGCGAAGATGAATGACGTGAGTATATTTAAAACAGATTACACAATGTATGAAACATGTGGTCGTCTTTATGAAAAAGGTTTAGGAAAATGAAAAAAACTTATCAAGTAAAAAAAGATAATTACGAAGATGCTGGACAAGCATCGCGTGATATTAAAAAGACTCTGAAAGCTTTAGGAATAGATCCCAGAGTTTTAAAACGTGTTTCGATAGCTTGTTATGAAGCGGAGATTAATTTAGTGATTCATTCTAATGGAGGAACTATTCTTTTTGAAGTTGATAATGATGGAACTGTTCATCTTTCTTTTGATGATATTGGACCGGGTATTCCTGATATTCCAAAAGCAATGACTCCTGGATGGTCAACAGCTTCTAAAAAAGCAAGAGAATTTGGTTTTGGTGCTGGCATGGGACTTGATAACATGAAAAATTGTGCATCAACATTTCATATTGAATCTTCAAGTGAAGGTACACACTTGAAAATGACCTTTATATGAGACCAATTAATAAATCAATGCAAAAGAAATGTGTACAATGTATCAAATGTTTGAAAACGTGTCCAGTTAATGCAATTTCCATTGTTAACCATCAAGTTCATATTAATGAGGATCAGTGTATATACTGTGGTCATTGTGTTAAACAATGTACATCACGTATTTTAAAGGTTCAAAATGTTCATATGAGTGAAACTCTCGGGCAACATGAATATAATGTTATTTTAATACCAACAAGTCTTTTATCAGACATGAAATCATATGATGAATTTCAAAAAATGTGTGCAGCTATTTTAAAATTAGGATTTCAAGAAATTGTTCAATATAGTGATATTGAAGGATTTTTATATAAAAAAGCAATTGCTGAAAGTTATCAAAAAGACGGTATCTGGTTAACATCTTTTTGTCCAACGATTAATCATTTAATAGAAAAAAATTATCCAACACTATATGAACGCATTTTGCCTTATGATTATCCTGTAGAAATTGCAGCTAGGCAAGTTCGAAAACGATTGAATGGTATTAATGTAGGAATTTATTCTTTGTGTGAATGTGTTGGGAAAACAACATTAGCCAAATATCCTTTTGGTAATGAAAATTCATCAATTGATTACGCAATGACGATTTCGCATGTTTTTCCAAAGATAAATCGATTAAAAAACGAAGATAAACATATGATTCAAATGAATAAATATGGAATCAAAAGTAATGTTGAAAATTTATTTGGAAATAGAAGTTTATCTGTGATTGGGATAGAAGGTTTAGATCAAATTAAAGATTTCTTAGAACTTTTGGAATTTGATCGTATAAGGCATGTTGATTTGGTTGCTATGTATGCTTGTTATCAGGGATGTATTGGGGGATATTATTTGTGGTCTAATCCATATGAAGGCTGTTATAATATTGAAAGTATGATGGATCATTGTCAGAATGATATTGTTTCCTTAGAGGAAGAAGATTATCGTATTAAAAGAGAATTTACCAGACAAGAAATGAAATCAATGCAAGAAAAGGTTGAACGCTTTATGCAAGTTAATGTAATATTGGAACAATTGCCTCAATTTGATTGTGGGGCATGTGGATTTGCAAATTGTCGAAGTTTGGCACAAGGGGTTGTTGATGGCAAAGTCAGTATTGATATATGTCGAGTGAAAAAAGGGTGAAAAAAATGATTTTAAAAGAATGGGTTAAAAATGTTTCATTAAAACCGATGAATGATGTTTCTTTAGAAATAGAAGTCAGTGGTGTTTATATTGGCGATTTGTTAAGTTTTGTCATGGCAAATGGTGAAGAAAATAATGTATGGTTGACTGTACAAAAACATTTAAATGTTTTTGCGGTTGCTGAATTGGTTGGTTTTGCTGCAATTGTTTTTGTTCAAGGAGTTGAACCCGAAGCTGAGACATTAGCAAAAGCTAATGAACTTTCTATTCCATTATTTGTGACTTCACTTACTGCATATGAGTTTTCTAAAGAGTGCATGAAAGCAGGATTATAAAATGTACTATGACTTGCATATTCATTCTGCTTTATCACCATGTAGTGATGATGACATGACTTTAAATAATATTGTTAATATGGCTTTTATTAAAGGATTGCAATTGATTGCGATTACTGATCATAATTCAGTGAAACAGCTTCGATATCTGCCAACTGTTGCGAAAGATAAAATTCAATTTGTTTACGGGGTAGAAATTCAAAGTCGTGAAGAGGTTCATGTTTTGGCTTATTTTTTACCTACAACATCGTTAGAATCTGTGCAACAGTTTTTGGATCGATATTTAATTGAAGAACCAAATGATGAATATTATTATGGTCATCAATATATTCTTAATGATAAAGATGAAGTGATTGAGTATGAGTCTCGTTTACTATTAAAATCATTGGATTTATCTTTGAAAGAGATTATTGAACACATTCATCAATTAAAAGGAATTGCTGTTTTAGCGCATGCTCTTAGTGAAAGATTTTCTATTATGCATAATATGATGACGATTGATCAATCGCTTGATTTTGATGGAATTGAAGTCACGCAAAAACAGCATCAGGATAAATTAATACAAATGTTTCCTTTTTTAAATGAAACAATGTGGTTTATAAGCAGCGATGCACATCGTTTGGAGATGATTAGTGAACCTGAACATTATTTAAACGAAGAGGAATTTTATCAATTATGGAGCAAACGCTATGGATGAAATTTCATTAAATATATTAGATATTGCTTATAATTCAATACGTGCACATGCAACAAAAATTGATATATATATATTTGAAAGTCATGTTAAAAACATCATTGATATTACCATCAAGGATAATGGTGATGGTATGAATCAAGAAACGGTTGATAAAGTAAGTAATCCTTTTTATACAACTCGAACAACACGTAAAGTCGGGTTAGGTATTCCGTTATTTAAGCAAAATGCTGAATTAACTGGAGGTTATTTGCATATTACTTCGCAAATTCATAAAGGAACATGTGTAGATGTTCGATTTGTTAAAGATCATATTGATACTCCTGCTATAGGTAATATGATCGAAACCATGATAACTTTGATACAAGCGAATGAATATATTGATTATTTTTTTAAATATCAAACTGATCAGCATCAGTTTATTTTAGATACAAAAGAAATGAAAGAGATTTTAGGTGATGTTAAAATCAATGAACCTGAAGTACTTTTATGGATTAAAGACTATATGAAGGAGGGATTAGAAAAATGAAATCATTAGAAGATTTAAAGAAAATTAGAGAAGCTGCTCAAAATAAGATGTCAATGCGTTTAGATGATGAACAAAAATATCGTGTTGTTGTTGCGATGGCCACTTGTGGTATTGCGGCCGGAGCAAGACCAGTTTTAAATACTATTGTAGAAGAAGTTGCAAAAGCTAAATTGCCTGTTACAGTCCTCCAAACCGGATGTATTGGAATGTGTATGTTAGAGCCTATTGTAGAAGTTTATGATAAAGATAATCATAAAACAACTTATGTTTTGATTGATGCAAAAAAGGCGAAAGAAATTGTGACACGTCATTTAATGCATGATGAAGTCATTGAAGAATATACAGTAGGAAAATATAAGAAATAGGAGGATAAAGCATGGAAAGAATTCAAGTCTTGGTATGTGCTGGTACCGGATGTACAATTGGTAATTCTGGAGAGTTAATTGAGGCTTTTGAAAGTGAAATTAAATCATTGAGATTAGAAAATGAAGTCAGTGTATTGCGTACTGGGTGTTTAGGTCTTTGCGGTGTAGGTCCAAATGTTTCTATTTATCCTGATAACATTATCTATAAATCTGTGAAGGTCGAAGATGTTAAAGAAATTGTCATGGAACATTTCTATAAAGGTCGCCCTGTTCATCGTTTGATGCTCAATGAATCTGATGAACAAACAAATGAAATTCACGATATTAATAAAACAAAATTTTATGAAAAACAAAAGCGTATCGCTTTACATAATTGTGGAGTGATTGATCCTGAAAATATTCAAGAATATATTGCGAAAGATGGATATTTTGCTTTAGGAAAAGTTTTGACAGAAATGCAACCACAAGAAGTTGTTGATATCATTAAAGAAAGTGGGTTAAGAGGCCGTGGTGGAGGAGGTTTCCCAACCGGTTTAAAATGGCAGTTTGCTTTAGAGGAACCTGGTGAAGAAAAATATGTTATTTGTAATGCTGATGAAGGGGATCCAGGTGCCTTTATGGATCGATCTATTCTTGAAGGAAATCCGCATAGTGTTATTGAAGCAATGGCCATTGCGGCTTATGCAATTGGTGCTCACTATGGATATATTTATATTCGTGCAGAATATCCAATAGCTGTAGAACGTTTGAGAAATGCAATTGTGCAGGCAAAAGAGCTTGGATTATTAGGTAAAAATATTTTTCGAACGGGATTTGATTTTGATCTAGAAATACGTTTAGGTGCCGGAGCATTTGTTTGTGGTGAAGAAACTGCTCTTATTCAATCTATTGAAGGTGAAAGAGGAATGCCTAAACCAAAACCACCATTTCCTTCTCACAAAGGTGTGTGGGGTAAACCAACAATTATCAATAATGTAGAGACATATGCTAATATTGCTCAAATCATTCTTAATGGTGCAGAATGGTTTAAATCAATTGGAACTGAATCTTCACCTGGAACAAAAGTCTTTGCTTTGGGTGGAAAGATTGTCAATACTGGATTGGTTGAAGTGCCAATGGGAATTACTTTACGTGAAGTCATTTATGAAATTGGTGGTGGTTGCCCAAATCGTAAGCGTTTTAAAGCTGTTCAGACAGGAGGACCTTCTGGAGGATGTTTAACTGAAGAACAGTTAGATACACCGATAGGATTTGACGAATTAGTTAAACTTGGTTCAATGATGGGATCAGGTGGTATGATTGTTTTAGATGAAGATAATTGTATGGTCGATGTTGCAAGATTTTATATGGATTTTATTGTTGATGAATCATGTGGAAAATGTTCACCATGTCGTATTGGAACAAAACGTATGTTAGAACTGCTTGAAGATATCTGCGAAGGTCGAGGAACAATGGAAACATTGGATGAGCTGGAAGTTTTAGCAAATACGATTAAAGATACTGCTTTGTGTGGTTTAGGACAATCTGCACCGAATCCAGTTTTATCAACAATTTCACAATTTAGAGATGAGTATATTGCTCACATTGTTGATAAAAAATGTCCTGCCGGTGTATGTAAAGCTTTATTGTCTTATGAAATTTATGAAGAGAAATGTCGTAAATGTGGTCTTTGTGCAAGACAATGTCCTGCCAATGCCATTGAGGGTGTTCTTGGTAAACCTTATCATATTGAACAGGATAAATGTATTAAGTGTGGTAACTGTTTAAAAGCTTGTCACTTTGGTGTCATTACAAGAAAGTAGGTGGAAAAAATGGGAAAAATAAAATTAACAATTAATAACCGTCAGGTTGAAGCATATGAAGGAAAAACAATATTAGAAGTTGCTAAAGCAAACGGTATTCATATTCCTACTTTATGTTACTTGAAAGATTACACAGGTACAGGAGCTTGTCGTGTATGCCAGGTAGAAGTAGAAGGAGTAAAAAATCTTTGTACTGCTTGTGTTTATCCAGTTAGAGAAGGTATGGTTGTGAAAACTAATTCAATGCGTGCTTTAGATGCCAGAAGAAGAGTTGTCGAATTAATTGTTTCTAATCATTCTAAAGATTGTTTGTCTTGTATTCGTAATACGAACTGTGAATTACAAAGATTATGTCAGGAATTAGGTGTACGTGAAGATGCATTTAAAGGTGAAAAGGTAGAGTCAACTTTTGATGATGTATCATCAGGTATAGTAAGAAATACTTCTAAATGTATTTTATGTGGACGTTGTGTTGCAGCCTGCAAGAAACATCAAGGACTAGGAGTTTTAGGATTTATGGATCGTGGTTTTAAAACGAAAGTTGGTCCTGTTTTTGATAAAAGCTTTAATGATGTGAATTGTATCCAATGTGGACAATGTATCAGTGTATGTCCGGTTGGAGCATTACAAGAAAAAGAAGAAATTCATAATGTTATTGAAGCATTGAATGATCCAACAAAACATGTTGTTGTTCAAACGGCACCTGCTGTACGTGCCAGTTTAGGAGAGGAATTTGGAATGCCTATTGGAACACGTGTTACTGGAAAAATGGTTGCTGCTTTAAAACTTTTAGGCTTTGATAAAGTTTATGATACTGATTTTGGTGCAGATCTAACGATTATGGAAGAAGGATATGAATTTATTAATCGTATACAAAAGGGTGGAAAACTTCCAATGATTACTTCATGCTCTCCTGGTTGGATAAACTATTGTGAAAAAGAGTACCCAGATTTATTAGATTATCTCTCTTCTTGTAAATCACCTCATATGATGTTAGGAGCAATGGTTAAATCCTATTATGCTAAACAGCATCGCTTGGATCCAAAAAATATTTATGTTGTTTCAATCATGCCTTGTGTAGCTAAAAAAGGTGAAAAAGAAAGATCAGATATGATAAAAAACGGTATAAAAGATGTTGATGCAGTTTTAACAACACGTGAATTAGGTAAATTGATTAAAATGTTTGGTGTGAATTTTGTTGATTTGAAAGATGATGATTTTGATCAAGACATGTTTGGTGAATATACTGGTGCGGGTGTTATTTTTGGTACTAGTGGAGGTGTTATGGAAGCTGCCTTACGTACTGTTGTTGATATCTTGACCGATGATGATCTAGAAGCAGTAGAATATCATACTGTTCGTGGTCAAAGAGGATTGAAAGAAGCAAGTATCCAGATTGGTGATTTAACTGTCAATGTTGCTGTTGCGCATAGTATGACAATTGCCAAACCTTTATTAGATGATATTCGTGCCGGTCAATCTAAATATCATTTTATAGAAATTATGGGATGTCCAGGTGGATGTATAAATGGAGGAGGACAATCTTATATCAATGCTGCAGTAAGAAATAGTGGTTTTGATTTTAAGAGTGCACGTGCTAAAGCATTATATGATGAAGATCGTGCAATGCCTGCTAGGAAATCTCATCAAAATAGTCAAATACAAAAGTTATATGAAGAATTTTTAGATCACCCAAATTCTCATTTGGCTCATAAATTACTTCATACAACTTATCATAAACAAGAGAAATTTAAATAAACGGTCTTTAACAGACCGTTTTTGACATTTTGTTATAGGGATTTATGCTAAGATAATGCATGGGTGATAATATGCGTTATAAAATAGTTCATTTAAAGAATCAATTTTCAGATACCGTTCGTACATATCCTTGTCTAATCAAATTATTATACTTGTCACAAAATAATAGCTTTGAAACAAAACAAGTAGAACATATTTTTGAGCCTATGAAAGATGGGAGGCAGAAGCTTCTTCATTATCTTCAACAAAGAGAGGATTATTCTTACTATCACGGTATACATCACATTTCTAATACGATTACGAACAATCAAATTACAATTATTATGAATGAATATGATATTGAAGTCGAAGAAATCAAAGAAAATCATGTTATTTTTGATATTATGAGGTCATTTTCACAAAACTTTTATATGATAAAGGCATAATTGATTTTACAAATGAAATCATTCTATGCTATAATAAAAAAGTAATTGAAATGGAGGAATAAAAAAATGATAGAAGGTATTGTAGGGCTACTAATTGGTCTTATTATAGGATTCTTTGGAGCTCGTTACTTATTTAAAAAGAATTTAAAGAAGAATCCACCTATTAATGAAAAAATGATTCGTGCAATGTTTATGGAGATGGGACGTAAGCCTAATGAGACTCAAATCAAGAGAATCATGAAAAGTATCAATGATCAATATAAATAAGGGATTTTCCCTTATTTTTTACTATGAAAATATATTTGACACGTCATTCTAAGACTATTTGGAATGAAGAAAAACGTCTTCAAGGCCGTTGTGATTCACCATTAAGCTTAGATGGAATAGAAAATGCAAAAGCATTAAAAACATATCTTGAAGAGTCTCAAATGCAATTTGATTACGTTTATAGTAGTCCTATTTTAAGAGCTTATCATACAGCTACTTTATTATTTGATGAAAAAGAAATTATTAAAGATGATCGTCTTATGGAAATGAATTTTGGTGTTTTAGAAGGAAGGAAAATTTCTGATATACTGCAAACGGATTATGAACTTTACCATAATCTATGGTATCATCCTAAAGAGTTTACATGTATTCCTGAAGGTGAAAGTTATGATGATGTGATTTTTCGTGCACAAAGTTTTTTAGACGATTTGAAGAAACTTGATCAAAAAAGTTCTGTTTTTATTGTTACGCATGGAATGTTTTTTATCATTCTTTTAGCTATAATGCTTCATCTAGAGAAAAAAATTTCATTCAAATCAATCAAAAAGTCGTTGAAGGATGTTCGTTAACGCTCATTGAATATCAAAATGATTATCAATTAATATCATATAATCAACATGATTTTTTGCCACATGTTATGGCAGCCTCATTTGCTCAATAATAAAAAATCGCTTAGGCGATTTTTTTACATCCAAGTAATTTTACTTTCAGTATGATTTTTTATTCTTTGAATATTAGCTTTATGCTTATAAATTAATAAAGTTACGATACAAATATTTGTAATCATTCCAACTACACTATATCCTATTAATGGTGAAATCAAAACAATGGCACTTGATGCAAGAATAGATGATAATGAAACATATTTAGAAATTTTTAACGTTATTAAGAAGATTACCATTGCAATCAATCCGGCATAGATATTTGTCATGAAGGTATATCCAATTGCGACTGATACTGCTTTTCCTCCTTTAAATTGTGCGAAAAGGGGGTAACAATGTCCAATGACACATGCTAAAGCACATGGATAAATAATATCGTTATTCAAACCAAAGTGGTTACTGACTATTCTCACAATAAAAATTGTTAGACAGCATTTAGAAGCATCTAATAAAATAACAACTAATCCTGCTTTTTTTCCTAATACACGTCCCGCATTTGTGCCTCCTAAATTGCCTGAACCACTATTTCGGACATCTGTATTATAAAACAACTTTCCAATTACCAGTGCAAATGGCACTGATCCATAAAGATAGCCCATTATAATTAATAATATATAAATTAAATAATTCATTATTCTCACTTCCTCGTATTGTATTATACATAAAAGGCAAGAAAAATCAATCTTTTCAGAAAATGATATCATAAATATTCAAATCAAATTTTCAGTTCTAAACGTATATAATAGGATAAACGCATGAAATTATATATTGACTTTTACAATAAATATAGCTTTA
>CAYSWW010000003.1:13065-31153 GCA_964434915.1 uncultured Coprobacillus sp. | reverse complement strand
TGGGAGTGGGAAATCGACTTTATTAAAATTATTAATGGGTTATGATTTGCATTATCGGGGGGATATTTATATTAATGATCAGGAATTAAGAGGTATAGATTTAAATTCTTTGTATCAACATATTGGTTATATGAATGAAACACCTTCTTTTTTGTCGATGAGTTTAAGGGATAATTTTCTTTGTCAAGATGAAAAGCAGATTGCCGGTTATTTGAAGGCTTTTGGACATGAAGAATTGTTGGAAAAGCAACATCTTTTTTTACAAACAGATGGTTCACCTTTGTCACGTGGGCAAAGACAAGTCGTGGCATTAGTTCGTCTATTATGTCAAGATTATGATGTTTTGATTTTAGATGAAGCATTCTCACATATGGATAATAAATTGGCAAATAAAATCATGCGATATTTGTTTAAAAATGATGAGGGAAAGATTTATATTATTGTGAATCATCAAACAAAATTCGTGAATAAGAAAGCGGGATGTGCTATAATTGAAAAGGGAATATTGACTATTGAAAGGTGATAGCATGACTATTGATTTTGTTTATGAAGATGCGATGCATTTATGCGAAGAAAATTATGAAGATCAGTTTTTAACAATTATTCGAACGACTCTTCAATATTTACATATTGAAGACGATGTTGAATTATCATGTGTGATTGTTGATGATGAAAAGATTCATGAAATAAATCGTCATTATCGTCAAATCGATCGAGCTACTGATGTGATTAGTTTCGCTTTAGAAGATAGTGATCAGTTTTATGTGGAAGGTATGCCAAGAAGTTTAGGTGACATCTTTATTTCTTATGATCATGCTAAAAAGCAGGCACAGGAATATAGACATTCGCTCAAACGAGAAATGTGTTTTTTGATGATGCATGGGCTTTTGCATTTATTAGGGTATGATCATATGAATGAGGCAGATGAAAAAGAGATGTTTACATTACAAGAAGAAATTTTAAATCAATTAGGAATAGAAAGAGGGTCAAAAGATGGATTATCAAAAATTAGTTGATGAAGCTTTTGTTGCGAGTGAAAATGCTTATGTTCCATATTCACATTTTAAAGTAGGAGCTTGTTTACTATTAAAAAATGGTCAGACGATACATGGTTGTAATATTGAAAATGCGGCTTATGGATCAACCATGTGTGCGGAAAGAAATGCAATTTTTCAAGCTTATTGTCAAGGGTATCGTCAAGATGATATAGAGGCTTTAGCAATTGTTGGTGATTGTTCTCCATTGATTTCTCCTTGTGGAGCATGTCGTCAAGTCTTATCACAATTGCTTCATCCTGATACGCCGATTATTTTAGGATGTAAAGATTATTATGAGGTTACAAACATTCAGGAATTGTTACCAAGAATGTTTATAGGTGAAAGCTTATGACATTTAAATCTGGATTTGTGAGTATTGTAGGTCGACCTAATGTTGGAAAGTCTACATTATTAAATCATATTTTAAAAACAAAATTGGCGATTACTTCATCGACTGCTCAAACGACACGTAATACTATTCAGGGAATTTATACTGATGATGAGGCTCAGATTATTTTTATGGATACGCCTGGTATTCATAAGCCTCAAGATGGTTTGGGTTCTTTTATGAATACAAATGCATTAAATAGTATTTATGGAGTGGATTTGGTGTTGTTTTTGGCACCTGCCGATGAAAAGATCGGACGTGGGGATCATTTTATTTTAGAGCGTTTGAAAGATGCTGATGGTCCAGTGTATTTGATTTTAAATAAGATTGATCTTTTGTCGAAAGATGCACTGATGGAGAAGCTTAATGAATGGAAATCTTTGTTTGATTTTAAGGAAATTATTCCAATTAGTGCACTTCAAAGTGATAACGTTGATCATTTGATTTCGGTTATTAAAAATGATCTTTCAGAGGGAGTGATGTATTATCCTAAAGATCATATTACAGATCATCCTGAACGTTTTATTATGGCAGAATTTATTCGTGAAAAAATCTTGTTTTTTACACGTGAAGAAGTTCCTCATAGTGTGGCAATCGTGATTGAAAAGATGGAAGAAACAGATGAGGGCGTATATATTATGGCGGTTATTGTGGTTGATCGTCCAAGTCAAAAAGCGATTATTCTTGGTAAACAAGGATCGATGATCAAGAAAATCAGGCAAAATGCGCGTCGTGAAATGAAACGTTTTTTACAAACGCCTGTGCAATTAGAATTGTTCGTCAGAGTTGAAAAAGATTGGCGTAATAAGCAGAAATATTTAAGAGAGTTTGGTTATGATGAAAACGACTACTAATGAAGTCGTTGTTGAGGCGGTTATTTTAAAAACAACTGCTTATAAAGATAATGACATGATTTTGCATGTCTATACCCGTGAATATGGCAAGCTAGGTATTCATGCCAGAGGTGTGCGAAAAATGACGAGTAAAAATGCTCGTGCTTGTCAAAGTATGATGATTAGTGAAATGACAATTTTTCTTAAAAAGGGATTAAGTTCTTTAGTGAAAGCAACACCAGTTCATTATTTGCATCATATCAAAGAAAATTTAGAGAGTGAAATTGTCGCCAACTATGTTTTGGAATATTATTATCGTTATATTGAAGAAAATCAACCTGATGTGAGTGAGTATGAAGTTTTAAATGATGCATTGCAGGCATTGGAATTAGGATATTTGCCTTTATATGTTTATTTGTTGTTTCAGGTTTTCATTTTAAAACAAAATGGGGTCTCTTTGGGAGTTGATGGCTGTGTTGTTTGCCAATCATCTCAAGTGACAACAATTTCTTTAAATGATGGAGGCTTTTTATGTCATGAGCATCAAGGTCGTCATCAGACTTGTGATATTGCTCTTTTGAAGGCGTTTCGTCATATTCACAAAATATCATTTAAACAAATTAAGCATTTACATATAGATTCACCAATTATAAAACAATTGATACCGATCATGAATGCTTTTTTAGAGGAATATACAGGGATCATACTAAAGACATCGATATTTATTAGACAAATTGTGTAGAATTTCTGCACAATTTTATTTTTCTTAGGAATACTTTGATGTATAATAATTTCAAGTGAAGGGGAGAGAATATGGGAGATTTTTTACCGACAACACGTGAAGAAATGCTTGCAAGAGGATGGGAGCAACCAGATTTTGTTTATATTAGTGGTGATGCGTATGTTGATCATCCTTCTTTTGGGGCGGCCATTATTACGAGAACTTTAGAGAGTCGAGGTTTTAAACTTTGTTTTTTGGCTCAACCTGATTGGCACCATTTAGATGATTTTAAGCGCTTTGGTAAGCCACGTTTAGGTTTTTTGATTTCGAGTGGTAATATTGATTCTATGGTGAATCATTATAGTGTTTCGAAAAGACGTCGCAAGAAAGATAGTTATTCAAATAATGGAGAGGCTGGTCATCGTCCTGATCGTGCAGTCATTGTTTATAGTCAAAAAGTGCGAGAAGCTTATAAAGATGCAACCATTTTAATAGGGGGTATTGAGGCCAGTTTAAGACGATTGGCACATTATGATTATTGGGATGATCGGGTGAGAAAATCGATTTTAATTGATGCTGGTGCTGATCTTTTGATGTATGGTATGGGAGAAAATAGTGTTGTTGAAATTGCGGAAGCATTGGATGCGGGAATTGATGTTCGTTATTTGACTTATTTAGATGGTACTGTTTTTAAAGTAAAGGATTTATCGGGTATTGGTGATGATTATGTCATGTTGCCTTCTTTTGATGAAGTATCGCATGATAAAAAAAGATATGCTCAATCTTTTCAAATACAGTATTTGAATACCGATCATTATAATGCGAAAACATTGGTTGAACCTTATCAAGGTTTCTACATTGTTCAAAATAGACCGAATCGTCCACTAACTCAAATGGAATTTGATGATACATATGCTTTACCTTATCAAAGGACATTTCATCCAATGTATGATTATATTCCCGCTATTGAGGAAGTCCGTTTTTCTTTGATTAGCAATCGTGGATGCTTTGGTGGTTGTAATTTCTGTGCTTTGAATTTTCATCAAGGGCGTATTATTCAAACACGTTCACATGAATCCTTAATAACAGAGGCTAAAAAAATGATTCAAGCTCCTGATTTTAAAGGCTATATTCATGATGTCGGTGGACCAACAGCGAATTTTAGACAAACCAGCTGTGATAAGCAGAAAAAGTATGGGGTTTGTCCACGTTGTCAATGTCTTTGGCCTAAGGGTTGTCCACAATTAAAAGTTGATCATCAAGATTATTTATCTTTATTAAGAAAATTGCGAGCATTAGATGGGGTTAAGAAAGTATTTATTCGTTCGGGTATCAGATATGATTATTTGATTTATGATAAGGATGATTCCTTTTTTAAGGAATTGGTTCAATATCATATCAGTGGTCAATTAAAAGTGGCACCAGAACATATTAGCAATCAAGTATTAGATAAAATGGGAAAGCCTCGTCGTCAATTGTATGAAAAATTTGTTAAAAAGTATCAGTCACTGAATCAACAATTGGGAATGGATCAATACCTTGTTCCTTATTTCATTTCTTCACATCCTGGCAGTGATTTAAATAGTGCGATTGAATTAGCTGAATATTTAAGAGATATTCATCATCAACCAAAACAAGTTCAAGATTTTTATCCTACTCCTGGAACACTCTCAACAGCTATGTACTATACTGAATTAGATCCGCGTGATATGACACCTGTTTATGTAGCTAAAACACCAAAAGAAAAAGCGATGCAAAGAGCTTTAATGCAATATCGCCAACCTCAAAATTATGATTTGGTTTATGAAGCTTTAACGATAGCTAAAAGACAGGACTTAATCGCTTATCATAAAAAAGCTTTAATTCAACCTAAAGGAGGTCGCTAAAATGAAACATACTGAAACTTATACGTCTTGTATGCATGTTCATGTGCGTTTTTATGTCTATGAACCTGAGGTTGTTTTGCGTATTAAAGGTGTTGTGCAAGTCCATCATGGATTGGGTGAACATGCTGATCGTTATGAGCATTTTGCTTCTTTCTTGTTGGGTCAAGGATTTGTTGTGGTGGTAAGTGATTTTGTTGGACATGGTAAATCATTGATTGATTTTGAACAAGGTTATTTTGGTTTGGAGAATGGTCCGGATAATTTGGTTAAAGATATGCAGCATTTGGTGGAAATTATGCGTTTAAGATATCCTGATGTTCCATACTTTATGCTTGGCGGAGATTTAGGTTCTATTTTAATTCGTAAATATATGAGTGTATATGGTGATTATATTGATGGTGTTTTGTTGTTGGGAACACCGGCGGGTGTTGAACATCGTTATTTGAAAAAGATGTATCTATATATGATGAAAAACTGGCATGGGCCACTTTATAAAACAAATGGATATTTTCGCTCTTTTTTGAATCAGAATAATAGAAAACTTCGTTCGAAGATTTCTGATATTGATTGGATGACATCGGATGACACTGAAAAGATGAAATTTTTAAATGATTCGATGACACATTTTTCATATACTGTTCAAGGCTATCGTGATATAGTCCATTGTATTCAGGAAGTGAATAAGGATGATGTGATTAAGAAGACACCGAGGCATATTGCGATATATATTGGTGTTGGAGAATATGATTCAATGGTAAGAGGAATTGAAAAATTAGTTGAAAAATATAAAAATGTTCCAGTATATGATGTGACTTTTGAAGTTTTTGAAAACAGAAGGCATGCAATATTATTTGAAAAAGATAAGATAAAAGTGTATTTAAGTTTATTAAAATGGTTAAATGATCGCACATATTTGTAGAGTACACCTATAGTTGGTTGACAAAAGACAACGATAAGGGTATAAATTAAGAACGATATTATAAAATGAGGATAATTATGACTTGGCTTTATAGCTAAGTCTTTCATATTTTATGTATGAAATTGAAGGAAAAGAGGTATAAATATGGCAAAGAAAGATATGGAAAAAATTGTTGCTCATGCAAAAACTTCAGGATTTGTTTATCAAGGTTCTGAAATTTATGATGGGCTTGCGAACACATGGGATTATGGTCCTTTAGGTGTTGAATTGAAAAACAATATTAAAAGATTATGGTGGAAGAGATTTATTCAAGAATCTCCATATAACGTTGGGTTGGATTCTGCTATATTTATGAATCCTCGTGTTTGGGAAGCAAGTGGACATGTTGGTGGATTTAGTGATCCGTTAATTGAATGTAAAAACTGTCATACAAGACATCGTGTTGATAAATTAATTGAAGAACATGATCCTCATGTTCATAGTGATGGTTGGAAACCGGAAAAAATGATGGCTTATATTAAAGAACATCATATGACATGTCCTGATTGTGGAAGTGATGATTTTACTGATATTCGAGAATTTGAATTGATGTTTAAAACATATATGGGAGTCGTAAAGGATGCCAAGAATGTTGTCTATTTACGTCCTGAAACAGCTCAAGGAATTTTTGTTAACTTTAAGAATATTCAAAGGACATCACGTAAGAAAGTCCCTTTTGGAATTGGACAGATTGGAAAATCATTTAGGAATGAGATTACACCTGGGAACTTTATTTTTAGAACGAGAGAATTTGAACAAATGGAACTAGAATTTTTCTGTAAACCAGATACTGATTTAGAATGGTTTGATTATTGGAAAAACGGATGTATGCAATTTTTGTTGGATTTAGGTTTAACAAAAGAAAATCTGCGTTTTAGAGATCATGAACAAGCAGAATTAGCATTTTATTCAAAGGCAACAAGTGATATTGAATATGCCTATCCAACTCCATTGCAATGGGGTGAATTATGGGGAATTGCTGATAGAACAGATTATGACTTGTCACGTCATCAGGAATATTCTAAGAAGAATTTAGAGTATTTGGATCCTGAAATAAATCAAAAATATATTCCATATGTTATTGAACCTTCAGTCGGTGCAGATCGTTTATTCTTAGCTATTTTATGTGATGCTTATGATGAAGAAGTATTGGAAAAGGATACACGTATCGTGATGCATTTACATCCAGCTTTGGCACCAGTGAAAGCAGCAGTGCTTCCATTGACAAAGAAACAAAGTGATCAGGCATTTGAGGTTTATCAAATGTTAATGAAGGATTTTAATGTTGAGTATGATGTTGCCGGACAGATTGGGAAACGTTATCGTCGTCAAGATGCTGTAGGAACACCTTTCTGTATTACGATTGATTTTGATACAGCAAATGATCATTCTGTGACATTAAGGGATAGAGATACAATGGAACAAATTCGTTTACCAATTGATCAATTAAAGGATTATATTGCTGAGAAAATGAGATTTTAATGTAAAGGAGGACATATATGGCACGTCTTTCACAAGCGAAAATCAATGAGATAAGACAAAGTGTTGATATTGTTGATGTGATAGGCCAATATCTTTCCCTAGAAAAAGCGGGAAGAAATTATAAAGCAGTATGTCCTTTTCATGATGATAGCAACCCTTCATTAATGATTTCACCAAATAAACAAATTTTTATGTGTTTTGTTTGTCATACTGGTGGGAATGTTTTTACCTTCTTGCAGAAATACTTGAAGATATCATATATTGAAGCGGTAAAAAAAGTTGCCGAAATGGGTCATATTGATTTAAGTGAATATCAGCTTGATGCTGAAAGAAGACCAATTCAAAAAGAACATGTCGCACTTTATCAAATGCACCAAGAAGCACAGAAATTATATAGTTATTATTTGAATACCAAATTAGGTTTAGAAGCAAAAACATATTTATTAAAAAGACATTTTACCGAAGAATTGATAAAGGAATTTCAAATCGGTTATGCACCTATTGAATCGATTCTTTATTCAGCTTTTCAAAAACGTGGTTATCAGGAAATTGATATGGTCAAATCAGGATTGGTGATTGAATCACAATCGCATTATGATCGTTTTCGTGATCGCATTATGTTTCCTTTGTATGATCAACAAGGTCAAGTCGTTGGTTTTAGTGGACGTATTTATAAACCAACGCAAGATGAAAGTAAATACATGAATTCGCCTGAATCGGATATCTTTATAAAAGGTCAAACGCTTTATCATTATCATCAATGTCGTGAAGCAGTTAAGAAGGCTGGCTTTGTTTATTTGTTAGAAGGTTTTATGGATGTTATTGCGATGTATAAAGCAGGAATTGAAAATACGGTTGCTCTGATGGGAACAGCTTTAACCAAGGGACATATTCAAGCTTTGAGGCGTTTAACGACACATATTTATTTATGTTTAGATGGAGATCATGCTGGTCAAGTCGCAATGAGTAAATCAACAGTTGAATTGGAAGAAGCGGGATTTAAGGTTTCTTTGATTATTTTACCAGATGGACAAGATCCTGATGAGATTTATGAGAATCAAGGAGCTGAAGGTTTATTGACTGCTTTGAAAAAAACTTTGAAACCTATTGAGTTTTTGATGGATTTTGAATATAAGCTGATTGATTCACAAAACTATGATGATCGCAAGAATTATTTAGATAAGATGTGTCAGAATATTGCGAAAATAAATGATGATGTTGACCGAGATTATTATATGCAAGTTTTATCGCAGAAATCTGGATTTTCTTATGAGATTATTCAGCAACGTGTCGTTGGTATTGAACCAAAAAGTTTAAAACATCTTCATAAGCAAGTTAAACAAACGATTCATCTTGTAGATAAATATCGTAAAGCGGAACATGATTTGTTATTTTATATGTTAAATAGTAAAGATGTTGCTAAAAAATATGAAGCGAAAGCAGGTTTTATGTATGATGATCGTTATCGTGTGATTGCTTCATATATTATTGACTATTATCGTCGTCATAATCATTTAGAAATTGCTGATTTTATTAATAGTATGCAAAATGATGATTTGATACAAACTGTTATAGAGATATCACAATCGGCATTGCCATTGCCATATGATGAAAAAGCAATAGATGATTATATTCAAACGATTGTTGCAAATGCAAGAAAAATGAAAAAGGAACAGCTCTTAGAGCAATTTCGCTATATTTTAGATCCGAGACAAAAAGCACAGATTTTAAAAGAAATTGTTCGATTAGAGAGTGAAAAGGAGTTTATATGAAAAAAGAAACAAAGAAAAAAAATGCACCTGTTACTTTTGAGGACTTAAAGTATCTTATTAAGAAGACAGCTGAGACACTTGGTGGTCAATTATCACAAGATGATCTAGATGCTTTTTTAACGAATTATGATCTTGATGAAGACTCTTCAGAACAACTTTTAGAGTTTATTACAGAAAATGATCTTTTAAGGGAAGATGACCTAGATTCATTGGAATTAGATGATGAAAAATTATTAAAAAATGTTGGTAATGAATTGGATGATTTGGATGGATTAGATGATCTTGCGGATTTGGATGCTTTGAGTGATGAAATTGATGGCGATATGCCTGATTTGGATTTCGTTGGTGATTTTGATATGTCAACGAATGATACAGCTAATCTTTATTCTGATGATCAGAATGATGATGATAATCAATTAGGAAGCAATGTCAAGATTAACGATCCAGTTAAAATGTATTTGAAAGAAATTGGTCGCGTTGAGCTTTTAAGTCAAGATGAAGAAATCGATTTGGCTAAAAGAATTCTTGAAGGTGATGAAGAAGCAAAAAAGAAATTGGCAGCTGCTAATTTACGTTTGGTTGTTTCAATTGCCAAAAGATATGTTGGTCGTGGAATGTTATTTTTAGATTTGATTCAAGAAGGAAATATGGGACTTATTAAGGCAGTTGAAAAGTTCGATTATACCAAGGGATTTAAATTTTCGACATATGCAACTTGGTGGATTAGACAAGCGATCACGCGTGCGATTGCTGATCAAGCAAGAACAATTCGTATTCCAGTCCATATGGTTGAAACAATTAATAAATTAACGCGTGTACAAAGGCAATTGATCCAGGAGTTAGGAAGAGAACCTACGGCTGAAGAAGTTGCTGAAAAAATGGATGGTATGACACCTGAGAAGGTCAGAGAAATTCAAAAGATTTCATTAGAACCAGTTTCTTTGGAAACACCTATTGGTGAAGAAGATGATTCTCATTTAGGTGATTTTATTGAAGATGAAGGTGTTTTATCACCTGATGATTATGCTGCTAATGAGTTATTAAAGGATGAATTAAATGAGGTTTTATTAGAATTAACAGATCGTGAAGAAAAAGTATTACGTTTGCGATTTGGTTTAGATGATGGTCGTACAAGAACGCTTGAAGAAGTTGGAAAAGAATTTAATGTCACACGTGAGCGTATTCGTCAAATTGAAGCGAAAGCATTAAGAAAATTGAAACATCCATCACGTTCAAAACGTTTGAAGGATTTCTTAGATCGTTAATATGAAACTATCAAAAAGGTTGCAAGCTATTGCGAATTATATTGTTAAATATAAACAAGGGGATACACTTGCTGATATAGGAACTGATCATGCTTATTTGCCTTGTTATTTGGTTGAACAGGGTGTGATTGATAAAGCATATGCTTGTGATATAGCAAGTGGACCCATTAATGTATCGATAGAAACTATTCAATTATATCATTTAGAAAAAAAGGTCATACCACTTCTTGGAAGTGGTATGAATCCTATTTGCGATAAAAAAGTTGATATGATTAGCATTTGTGGAATGGGTGGAAAATTAACTGTTGATATACTAGATGAATATCGTGATTTATTAGGACATTATCGTTTTATTCTTCAAGTTAATGTAGGATTAGATATTTTAAGAGAATATTTGTTTCAACAACAAATGAAAATTATGGATGAAGGAATTGTGAGGGATGCTCATCATATATATGAAATTATTGTTTGTGAGAAAGCGAAAGAGCCATTTTCATATAGTCGAAAGGATATCGATTTTGGACCTTGTTTAAGAAAAAATAAAACCGATTTGTTTTATGAAAAATGGTATTATCAGTTAGATATCCAAAAAAAGATTTTAGCATCATTAAATTCACAACATCCACGTTATCAAGAAGTGATGAAAATGATTGAAATGATAGAAGGTGAATTAAATGAAATCAAGTGAAATTATAGATATTATGGAAAAGCATTATCCTTTATCCTTGCAGGAAGATTGGGATAAATGTGGTTTACAGATTGGTGATCGTCATCAAGAAGTTCATAAAATAATGATTGCTTTAAATGCTGATTTAGCAACGTTACAGGAAGCAATAGATAATCATTGTGATATGTTGATAACTCATCATCCTTTTTTGTTGGATCCAATTCCTAATATAGATAAAGATCATTTTATGGGAGCATTTATCTATCAGGCTATTGAAAATCATATTGTTGTTTATAGTTCTCATACTGCTTTAGATCATGTTTCAATGAATCAATGGTTAATTGAAGCATTGGGAGTTTATGATATTAAAATGGGGGATGAGACAGGTATTACTAGAATTGCTAAGTTAAATCAGCCAATGTTGATGAATGAGTTTTTGGATCATGTTCAAAATACTTATCATTTACAACATTTTAAATATGCAGGTTGTGTTGAGCGTATTGAAACAGTGGCAATTTGTGGAGGTAGTGGTGCTGATTTTATGGATCTGTTTTATCAAAAAGCGGATGCTTATTTAACTGGTGATTCAAAATATCGACATGCTAAAAATGCTGTTGATCATGGGATCTTGTTGGTTGATATCAATCATCATGTGGAAAATATCATGGTTTCGCACTTAAAAGCTTTGTTAGAAAAGGAAGTGAATGTAGAGATAATAGAGGGATCTTCACCTGATTATTATCACTACCGTTAAAATGATTCTAACGACAATGTGTTATTTAAGACGACAAGATCAAACATTACTACTTCATCGTATCAAAAAAGAAAATGACATCAATGGTGGAAAATGGATAGGTGTTGGTGGGAAGTTTGAAACTGGAGAAAGTGCTGAAGAATGTATGAAAAGAGAAGTTTATGAAGAAACTGGATTATTGGTACATGCTTTGCAATTACATGGTTTTGTTGTTTTTCCAGGTCTTTATTATGGAGAAGATGAGATGATGTTTGTATATACATGTGATGATTTTAGTGGTGAGATGCATGAATGTGATGAAGGTGTCTTACAATGGATAGATAATGATCGGATTGCTTCTTTACCAATGTGGGAAGGGGATTATCATTTCTTTGATTGGTTGAAAGATGATTTGATTCATAGTGCAAAGATTGTCTATGAAAATGATCATGTCATTGAATATCAAGAAACAATCTATTAAAAATGAAAATACAAATTATTGGATATAGTGGCAGTGGAAAGTCCACACTTGCTAAAATATTATCTGATTATTATCATATTCCTTGTCTTTATTTGGATCAGGTGCAGTTTTATGGGCAGTGGCAAGAACGTTCTATTACTCAACAAAATGAGATTGTTGACACATTTTTAAAACAGCATCAAGATTGGGTAATTGATGGCAATTATAGTCAAGTTGCCAGGCAACGATTTCAACAATGTGATTGGATTATTTTTTTAAATTATTCAAGATGGTATTGTTTGATTATGTGTATCAAACGTTATTTTCAATATCGTGGAATACATCGTGAATCTTGTCCATGTGATGAAAAACTTGATAAAGAGTTTTTAAAGTGGATTTTGTGGGATGGGCGTACAAAAGCTCATCGACAAAAACATTGGGAGCATATGAATTTATGTCAAGGGCAAAGACTTGTTTTTAAAAATCGTAAGCAATTGAAAAAATATCTTAAAGAACAAAAGATTCATTGAGAGAACATCAATGAATCTTTTTAAATAAATAACATTCCAATAAGATAAACTAACCAGGCCGCAATCCAGGCAATGATACATTGACCAATCACAACACCTATAGCCCAAGGACCACCTAATTCTCTTTCGATTGAAGCAATCGCGGCTACACAAGGTGTATAAAGTAAACAAAAGACTAATAAACTTATAACAGCTAGTGGGGATAAAGTTGCTAATAAGTGAGTTGTTGAACCAAAAAGAATAGACAATGTTGAAACAACACTTTCTTTTGCCATAAAACCACTTATTAAAGCTGTTGATATACGCCAATCAGCAAAACCTAATGGTTGGAAAAGTGGTGTAATCCAGCCAGCAATTGTTGCTAGGATACTTTGATATGAATCACTTACAAAATGAAATTGCATATCAAAGCTTTGTAAGAACCAAATAACAATAGTCGCAACAAATATAATAGTAAAAGCTCTTTGTAAAAAGTCCTTAGCTTTTTCCAAAAGTAATTGCGCAACATTTTGAGCACTTGGCATACGATAGTTTGGTAATTCCATAACAAAAGGAACAGCTTCCCCTTGAAAGAGACTTTTTCTAATCAATATGGCTATTAAAATACCTATGAAAATCCCTAAAAAATAAAGTCCTATCATGACAATTGCGCCATATTGAGGGAAAAAGACGGATGTAAAAAAGGCATAAATAGGCAGTTTTGCTGAACAACTCATAAAAGGTGTTAATAGAATTGTCATTTTTCTATCTCGTTCAGATGGCAAAGTTCGACTGGCCATGACCCCAGGGACAGTACAACCAAAGCCAATCAACATAGGAACAATACTACGTCCTGATAAACCAATTTTTCTAAGCAATTTATCCATAACAAAAGCAATTCTGGCCATATAACCACTATCCTCTAATAGTGATAAAAAGAAAAATAATGTCACAATAATTGGCAAAAAACTTAAAACAGTTCCTACACCATTACAAATACCATCGACAATTAATGATCGTAAAATCTCATTGACTTGTAAAGAGATTAAAAGCGTCGCAATGATATTTGTAAGCTGGGTAATGATCATTTCCATGAAATCAGAAAGAACTGCCCCAATAACATGGAAAGTTAACCAGAAAATAAGTCCTATAATGCCAATAAAAGCTGGTATGGCTGTATATTTTCCTGTTAAAAAACGATCAATTTTAGCACTTCTTATATGTTCTTTGCTTTCTTTTGGTTTAATAACTGTTTCTTGACAAACTTTATTTATAAAACAAAAACGCATATCTGCAATTGCAGCAGCACGATCTAAACCTCTTTCTTTTTCCATTTGTTGGATAATATGTTCAAGGGCATTTTTTTCATTTTGATCTAAATGTAGACTTTCTAAGATTATGGTATCTCCTTCAGCCAGTTTACTGGCTGCAAAACGGACAGGAATCTGTGCTTGTTTTGCGTGATCTTCAATAAGATGCATAATGGCATGTAAACAACGATGAACAGCACCATTATGATCATTCACATCACAAAAATCTTGACGCATTGGTTTTTCTTGATATTTTGCGACATGAATGGCATGTTGAATTAATTCATGAATGCCTTCATTTTTAGACGCAGCAATAGGAATCACTGGAATTCCTAGTAAATTTTCCATTTCATTAACCAAAATAGAACCATCATTTTCTCTGACTTCATCCATCATATTTAAAGCTAAAACCATAGGAACATCGAGCTCTAATAGTTGCATTGTTAAGTAAAGATTACGTTCGATATTCGTGGCATCAACAATATTAATGATTCCCTTTGGATGTTCTTCTAAAAGAAATTGCCTTGTGACAAGTTCTTCACTTGAATAAGGAGACATTGAATATATACCTGGTAAATCTGTAACACTGGTATTTTCATGACCTTTAATAGCACCATCTTTACGATCAACGGTCACTCCAGGAAAATTACCAACATGCTGGTTTGCGCCAGTTAATTGGTTAAATAAGGTCGTTTTACCACTATTTTGATTACCAGCTAAGCCAAATGTTAAAATTTCATTGTCTGGTAAAGGAGTTTCGGTTTTTTTATCGTGATATTTACCTCCTTCTCCTAAACCGGGATGTTGAATGTTTTTGGTATTTATTGCTCTTGGTTCGACATTTTTCGCATCACGAATATAATCAATCTGAATTGCACTTGCATCAGCTAAACGCAAGGTAAGTTCATATTGATGAATGCGTATTTCAATAGGATCTCCCATAGGTGCATATTTCACCATTGTGACATCAGCATTGGGAATGAGGCCCATATCTAAAAGGTGTTGTCTAAGAGGTCCTTCACCACCATCAGAAATGATAGTCGCGGTTTTCCCAATAGGTAATTCTGTTAAATTCATATGTTCATCTTCTCCTCATTTAGCATAAAATTTTTTCTTTATCGATTGCAGGTTTATGATATGTTAAAGGATTGTTTTCATCAAATTGTTTTAAAAACTCAATTACTTGATTTGTTAAATATGTAGGTGTTGAAGCACCTGAAGAAACCGCAGCTTTTTTCTTGCCTTTAAGCACCTCAATATCTAAATCCTGTAAACTTTCTATCATATAAACAGTTTTCTTCTTTTTTGCAATAGAAGCTAGTTTTTGTGTATTATGAGAATGCGGGTCGCCAATAATAAAAACAATATCAACATCATCTTCGATATGTGAAATCGCTTCTTGGCGAATTTTTGTTGCCGTACATATTTCTTTTGCGATTTCAATATGAGGAAGTATTTCTTTAGCATATTCACATAAATCATAGACATCATAGAGTGACATTGTTGTTTGATTTGTCATAACATAAGATTTTGTTGGATCCATTTGTTGAATATCCGCTTTCGATGTTATGAGATGAACTTTTTGATAATCAATGGATAAAGATCCTTCTGCTTCTGGATGCCCAGCTTTGCCAATATATAAAATTTCAAAGCCCTCTTTTATTTTTGCTTTAATCAAATCATGAGTTTTAATAACATCTAAACAAGATGCATCAATAATCTTTAATCCTTTTTGTTTTGCTTTACGAAAAACATTTTCATCAGCCCCGTGTGCTGTAATAATGACAGTGCCTTCATCAATCTCATCTAATAATTCTAAGCGTGTTTTGCCTTTAATATCAATTGTATGAACACCACGATTTTCTAACGCATTGACAATATATTGATTATGGACAATCATTCCTAAAATATAAACAGGTCCTTCTAATTGACTTGCTTCTTGAGCAATCTTGATAGCTCTCATAACCCCCTTACAATAACCTCTAGGAACAATACTCTTGACTTCCATCATCTTTTACCTCCTTAGTTTTACACCTATTGTATTATATCAAATTGAAATAGGAAAAGGAAAGATGTATAATCAATTTTATTAAGGAGTGTTATTTGATGTATATTCAAGAATTATCACAAGAAGTATCATTAACAAAAAAAGCTATTCATTTATATGAAGAAAAAGGTTTGATTCATCCTCAAAAGGATTATAGAGGTTATCGTATCTATTCGATAGATGATTAAGCAACATTATTGAAAATTAAACAGTTAAGATATTTTGGTTTTCATATAGCTGAAATTAAGGAAATTATAGAAAATAAAAATGAAGATTTATTTGAGCAAAAGAAAAAAGAATATGATCAACATATGTTTCAAATTGTCACTTCTTTACAATATTTAGATGAATTTAAACAATGCTTATTTGATGATGGTGATATCATATCATTGATGGTAGATATACAGAAAGTTCAAGCATTATCACAGATTCAAACCCAAGATAAAGAAATCAATTTTGATAAATTTATTTTTGGGTTGCTTTTTTTGGCGTTAATTTTACTATTTTTTTTCGCTGAATGAACGAGAGGTTATCAATATGATAGCTTTAATTTGTTGGGGGATTGCCAGTTTGCTTTTCTTTTCACCACGTATGAGAATCTTTTTTTATAAAATTTATCAAAATTTATTGACAAACCCTAAGGGTAGACTTGTAAAGTGAGTGTAGAAGAGGTGGAAAGATGAGTGTTTTTATATGTATTATTGTTGTGATGACACTGATATTGATAATAGGAAAACGTCTTTTTCGCATGATTGTGATCCATCGTTTAATGACGAACTTTGGACAAGTGACACAACATCAATCTTACGCAGAAATCAATCAAGAATATTATCGTCAAATCAAAGAGCCGACAATTGACAGTCATATTTTAGAGGATCTGGAGGTTCCTGCTATTTTTGATATTGTCAATCATACTTATAGTGAGGTTGGCAGAGAATACTTGTATGGACAGTTCTTTCAATCAGGTCATCGACATGATTTTTTAGAGCATCTGATTTGTCAATTTGAAGACAAGCGTTTATTAAAAGGGGTCATTTATGAATTATATGAACTGAGTGCACATTATCAGGAATCTTTAGATTTCTTTTCTCATTTTGAATTTTTCTCACCACTTGATATCGTATTTGCCTTGATATCAGTTGTTTGTCCTGTTCTTTTGATCTTTTTTGCTTTAATGGGATATGATGTTTTCGTATGGGTATTGCTGTGGTTAGCCTTGCAAAGTTCTATTTATGCAAGATATTTACGTCGAGAGGATAGAATTTTTTCTCGTGCTTTAAGTTATTGCCAGGTTGTTCATACGTTAAAGAAACTCAATGATAAGGGTATTTTTTTACCACAAGATGAGACACTTATCAAATCAATGACGCATCGTGCTTTGAAATATACTTATATATATCGTTTTTGTACAATGATTGAAAAATATGATGTTTATTATCTTATGGAGTTGTTGAAAAGTATCTTCTCTTTACCTATATTTCAATGTTTTCTTTTGATTAAGCATCGTGATATACTGCAAGCTGATTATTTGCGTATTTATGAGTATGTAGGTATTGTTGATTTAGCTGTGTCTGTGCTTTCTTTACGAAATGATTATGATACATGTATTCCACTTTTGTCCAAACAACCACAGGTCTCTTTTCAGGCTGGGTATCATCCTGTTTTTGAAAATCCAGTTAAAAATTCTTTTACTATCAATGAATCATGTATGATTACTGGATCGAATGCTTCAGGGAAGTCAACTTTTTTAAAGATTATTGGATTAAATCTTTTATTAGCTCAGTCTATTCATACTTGTTTTGCGGATGAAATGACTTATTATCCTTTTCATTTATGTACATCTATTCATATCAAAGATGATATTAATTCGGGTGAAAGTGAATATGTTAAAGAAATTAAGATTTTAAAGGCGATTGTTGATGAGGTAAAAACAAAGCATTGTTTTGTTTTGGTGGATGAGATTTTAAGAGGAACAAATGAATATGAAAGAATGAAGATTGCTAGAGCGATTCTTGATTAT
>CAYSWW010000003.1:0-12965 GCA_964434915.1 uncultured Coprobacillus sp. | reverse complement strand
GTATCTGTCGTGTTGGTAATGCTATTGCATTATTGGAAGCCTGTGAGATGGATGAAACAATTTTAGAAAACATAAGAAAAGTAAGCTGAGCCTACTTTTCTATCATATTTTCAAATGTTTGTTGATGTACATTTTTATCAATATCTTCATCTATATCATCAAGATCAAACTGTTTAACCGCTTTGACAACACGGAAAGCCATGGAAGCATTATGCAAAACTGGTTTTAATTGATTGACGATAGGAATAATTTGATTGACGGTATAAATTGTTTTTTGAGCTGTTTTTAAGGTAGAAGACAGATTCATACGATTCAGTGAATATTTCATTGCATTCAATAATGAAGGTTTTTGTAACATCACGGGATAAAAAGGTTGTTGGGGATAAGAGTAGTAATATGGGTAATTGTTAAATTCAGGATACATTGAATCACCTCCTCATTTTAATATATGAATATTGTAGAGAAGATGTGCAGTTATAAATTGTTAAAGAAAAAGTTTGATAAAAGCAAAGTATTTTGCTTTTTTGTGACTTTTATAGTATAATCTAGTGGCTTGAAAGGAGGCGTTAAGATGAAATTATTTGAACAATATCAGTTTCAACCATTTGTGAAAGAAACAATTAAAGAAATGAAGTTCGAAACTCCAACAAAAATTCAAAAGGCTGTTATGCCGCTTGTTTATAAGCATATTGATGTGATTGGAATTTCGCAAACCGGAACAGGGAAAACACATGCTTTTTTAATTCCTATTGTTGATATGATTGAGACTGAAGCAGATTATGTTCAGGCTGTGATTACAGCACCAACACGTGAATTGGCTTCTCAGATTTATGAGCAGGCGAAAGTTTTCATGAAACATGAACCAGCATTAAGAGTCTCTTTGATTATTGGAGGGCATGATAAACAAAAGACAATTCATAAATTATCAACCCAACCTCATATTGTCATTGGGACACCAGGAAGAATTAAAGATTTATCATTAGATGAACAGGCATTGCATATTACGACAGCCGATATTTTTGTCATTGATGAGGCCGATATGACTTTAGAATTTGGTTATTTAGAAGATATTGATGCTGTTTTAGGTAAGATGAAAGATAATTTGCAGATGTTAGTCTTTTCAGCAACAATTCCGCAAATGTTAAGACCATTCTTGCAAAAATATATGAAATCACCAAAGATTATTGAAATTGATGAAGAATTAAAAACATCACGTCAAATATCACATTATCTTGTACCGACTAGACATCGTGAACGTTATGGTGTTTTAAAAGAAATTATGGGTCTTATCGATCCCTATATTTGTATTATATTCTGTAATAAGCGAGTTGAAGCTAGTGAATTAACGCATCGTTTAAGAGAAGATGGTTATAAGGTTGGAGAAATTCATGGTGATTTAGAACCACGTGAAAGACGTCAAATGATGCGTCGAATTAGAAATATGGAATATCAATATATTGTTGCGACAGATATTGCGGCCAGAGGGATTGATATTGATGGTGTGAGTCATATTATCAATATGGAATTTCCAATGGAATTAGATTTTTATATTCATCGTAGTGGACGTTGTGGGCGTGGAAAATATACTGGTGAATGTTATAGTATGTATGATACGACAAATGAGAAAATCGTACATGCTTTAGAAAAAAAAGGGATTCATTTTGAAATGAAGGAATTGAAAGGAAATCATTTTGTTGAATCAAAAGAACGTGAAAAACGTAAATCAAGGGTGAAACATCAAAGTGATTTAGAAAAGCAAATCAGTTCAATGGTGAGAAAACCTAAAAAAGTGAAACCAGGTTATAAGAAAAAACGTAAACAACAAATTGAGAAGTTGATTCGTAAAGAAAAACGAGCAATTATTCAGGCGAATATTAAACGTCAAAAGAAAGAACGGGCTAAACAAGCTCAAAGAGAAAAACGTGAAAGAGAGGCACAATAAGATGTTGAAAATTGGTAGCCATGTTTCAATGAGTGGTAAGGAAATGTTATTGGGCTCTGTTAAAGAAGCATTGTCTTATGGTGCGATGACTTTTATGTTTTATACGGGAGCACCACAAAATACGATTCGAAAACCGATAGAACAATTGCGCATAGCTGAAGCAAAAGAATTGATGGCTCAACATCATATTGATATTCATGATATTGTAGTGCATGCACCTTATATTATCAATTTAGCTAATACGATTAAACGTGAAACATATGAATTGGGAGTACGTTTTTTAAAACAAGAAATTGAAAGATGTGAAGCTATTGGAGCTACAAGAATGGTTTTACATCCTGGAGCACATGTTAAGGCTGGCGATGAAGCTGGTCTTGAACAAATTGTAAAAGGATTAAATGAAGTGTTAAGACCAGATCAAAAAGTCCAAATTGCTTTAGAGACAATGGCAGGGAAGGGAAGTGAATTAGGGAAAAACTTTGATCAATTAAAGTGGATTATTGATCATGTTGATTATCCTGAGTTATTAGGTGTATGTATTGATACTTGTCATATGCATGATGCTGGTTATGATTTAACAAAGTTCGATGAATTATTAACAAAAATAGATGAAAAGATTGGGATTGATCGGATTTTGGTTGTTCATGTGAATGATTCTAAAAATCCTTGTGGAGCACATAAAGATCGCCATGAAAATATTGGATATGGTTATATTGGGTTTGATGTGTTGAATCAGATTGTGCATCATCCACAATTAAAAGATGTTCCTAAAATATTAGAAACACCTTATATTGGAGATCATGCTCCTTATAAAGAAGAAATTGCTATGTTTGTGAATCAGACTTTTAATAATGGTTTAAAGTAATGATTCAATAAATGAATAATCTTTTGACAAGTGAAATCACTTGTCAAATTTTTTATATAATTTTCCAATATAAATTGATACTGATCATGTATCAAAGCATATTGATTGTTTTGAATCGTGGATAAAACTTGCACCTGTGTTTCTTTATCTAATTCAATATCAAATTCTTTCAACAAAAGTTGAAAATCATGTAACTTCAGTTGAGAGATATATTCATTATTGTGATCGTTCATCTATTTGTCCTCCTTACATATAGCTTATGTCAGCCGGAGAAAAAAATGACAAAAGATTTTTATTCTTTTGTCATTTTTAAAATTTCTTCTTTCAAAACATTTCCCATATCTTCCTGTTTTACTTTTTTGACAATTTGTCCTTTTTTAATTAACAGTCCTTCTTTGACTCCACCGGCAATACCAATATCTGCATTTTTGGCTTCGCCAGGACCATTAACCGCACATCCCATAATCGCAACCGTGATATCCTTATGAATGTTATTAAGAAAATCTTCGATTTCTTTGGCGACAGGGATAAGATCATATTGAATTCTTCCACATGTTGGACAAGAAACTAATGTTGGCACATTATCAATTAATTCTAGTTCTTTAAGTAAGGTTTTAGCTACTTTGATCTCTTCCACAGGATCAGCACTTAGAGAAACACGAATGGTATTACCGATTCCTTGATAAAGGAGTGTTCCAATTCCTAAACTTGATTTAATTGTTCCACCAAGTTGCGTACCGGCTTCTGTGACACCAAGATGTAATGGACAGTCAAAAGTTTCACTGGCTAATTGATAAGCTTTAATCGTTAATAATGTGTTAGAAGATTTTAATGAAATAGCATAATCATGAAAATCAAGAGATTCTAAAATATCGATATGTTTTTGAGCACTTTCTATCATTCCTTGGGCAGTAGGTTTGCCATATTTTATTAAAATATCTTTTTCTAAAGAACCACTGTTTACCCCGATACGAATAGGAATCTGTTTGCTTTGACAGGCTTGTACGACTGCTTTGACTTTATCAATAGAGCCAATATTACCAGGATTGATCCGTATTTTATCAATGCCATTTTCAATGGCAGTTAGTGCTAATCGATAATCAAAATGAATATCAGCAATTAATGGAATATGAATTGCTTTTTTAATTTCAGCAATAGCTTTAGCATCTTCTTGATCAAAAATGGCTACTCTAATCATTTCACAGCCAGCTTTCTCTAATGCCAAAATTTGTTGAACAGTTGCATCAATATCTTTTGTTTTTGTGTTACACATCGATTGAATAATGACATGAGAATTGCCTCCCATTGTCAAGTTTCCAACTTTAAATGAGCGTGTTTGTGTTCTTAGCATAATTTTCCCTCGTTTCTTTTTTATTATAACGTTAATTTACTTTTTTGTATATAAAAAACGCACAATGTGCGTTTTAGATTAAAGTTTCAAATTCTGTCAAAAGTTTATCAAAATATTGGAAAGCATCGTCATACAAACAATCTTCTAATGGATCAACCAAAGCATCCTTTAAAAGATCAACCGGATCCTTACTACCACCTGATTTTAAGAAGTTTAAATAAGCTTTCCTTTGTTGTTGATCCCCATTTAAAATACGTGAAACAATGGCTAAGGCAACAGTCATACCTAAAGTATATTTATATACATAATAGTTATAATAGAAATGAGGAATATAGAAGCATGAATAACCAACATATTCATCCATTGTAACATCAGGACCATAGTATTCAGCATTCTTTTGAACATATAATTCAGTGATTGTTTGTGCAGACATAGGTTTCTTATCTTTTGCCCAAGTATGCAAAATATGTTCAAATTCTGCATACATCGGTTGTCTGAAAATCAAACCAACACAGTTTTCTAAAAATTCATAAAGGAAGTAAGCTTTTTCTTCTTTTGAAGTTGCATGTTCTAACATATAATGAATCAATAAAGTTTCATTAACGGTTGAAGCGACTTCAGCTACAAAAATACGATAATCACAATTGACTGGTGATTGATTATGACATGATAAATAAGTATGTGCACTATGTCCTAATTCATGGATCATTGTTGATAATGAATGATAATCACCAATAAAGTTCATTAAAATATAAGGATTTGTATCATAGCAACCACTTGAATAAGCACCAATACGTTTAGCAGTGTGTGGATGAAAGTCGATCCATCTTTCATCTCTTGCTTTTTTAATAATATCGACATATTCATCACCAAAGACTTTTATAACATCAAAGATAATATCAAAACATTCATCAATGGTATATTTTTTATTTTGTGTTTTAACAAGTGGAACATTGAGATCATAATTATACATTGTGTCTAAATGTAGTTGTTTTTTCTTTAAAGCATTATAACGATGGAATAAAGAACGATATTGTTGGTTCGCTTTTTCTAAGATTTTAAAAAATAAAGAAGTTGGTACATTATCGTCAAATAGACTAGCAGCTAATGGTGTGTCAAATTTTTTCACATCAGCATAGAAAGCATCTTTCTTCATAACTCCTGATAATGTTGCCGCAAAAACGTTTTCAAATTTTTTATATTCTTTAAAAAAATGATGATAGGCTTGTTTACGCACATTGGCATCTTTGTTTTTTAAAAATTCTGTTAATGTTGCACTATTTAATGTTTTCTTTTGACCTTTGACAATCACATCTTCATATTCTAAACGTAAAGCATCAAAAACTTGTGAAGAAACATCCGATATTGCATGTGTTTTTGAAATAAATGTTTCCATTTCTTGCGATAAAGTATGTTCTTTTTGTCTTAAGACTTCTGAAATAGCATAACGATAATCGCTTAATCTTGAATCTTTTAAGTAGTTTTCGACTACATCACTATGTTCTATCATTGTAACACTATAAAAGTCTAATGATGCATTGACATGATCATAAAATGATAAGATAGCAGCATACATTGTTTGATATTCTTGATCATTAGGTTCAACATCACAATGTAAATGAGCAAAACAATGCAATTTCTGAATATATCGTGATAGAGTTATATAATCTTCATGAAATAAAATAAAATCATCAATCGTCTTTAAAAAAGTTTCTTTTTGTTTGAGCAATTCTTGAAGTTTGGCTTTAGCTACTTCTAAATCTGCATAAAATGCTTGATGATCTGGATAAATACGAGATAAATCCCAAGTCTCTTCAATTTTTATTTTTTCTCTTTCCATATAGACCTCCTGAAATATATGATAGGTTGATTCCCTTATTTTGTCAACGCATATACAAAAAAACTCTATCACTATTCGATAGAGTTCACTAACTTAGCTAATTTAGATTTTTGACGACTAGCATAGTTTTTATGATGAATGCCTTTGCTTACAGAAGCATCTAATTTTGAAGCAGCTTGATTATATGCAGCAATTGCAGCTTCTTTATCACCGGCTTCTACTTGGGCTCTTACTTTTTTAATTGCTGTTTTTAAAGCACTTTTATAAGAATTGTTCATTGCACGTTTCTTATTGTCGTTTTTATAACGTTTGATTTGTTGTTTCATATTTGCCATTGTTTTCACCTCGCTTTATCTATCGCCTTGTTATTCTATCAAAAATGAGTGATAAATGCAATGTTTTATTCATAAATGATTATATTTTTTTATTTTGTCAATGCTTAATTTGGTGAGAATATGAAAAAAGATTATACACGTAGTGATTTAGCAATTGAATCTTTAGCCCATGCCAAATTAAATAAAGACTATCGTCATTTTGAAGAAAAAGATGGCAAAATGACAATTGAAACCTTTGAAATTCTACAAAGTAGTGATTTATATCCTCATGAAGTCGGAAAATATATCGAAATGAGCTTTCCTGATTATCAATATGCCTCACAAATTGCTTCCCATTTCCAACAAAAGCTGACGCTTCTTATTAAAGAGAAAGTGCAAAAGCTTGATCCTTTTATTCTTTTTGTTGGCTTAGGTAATGAAATCTTAACCAGTGATGCCATTGGACCGAGAACTTTAAAACATATCCGAGCAACGCATCATTATTCTTTAGAAGAACGACATCGTCATCAATATTTTGATTGTATATGTATTGCTCCTGGAGTTATGGCACATACAGGAATGGAGACAGCAGATATTATCGAATGTTTAGTTAAGCATTATCATCCTGATATGATTATTGCAATTGATGCATTATGTGCTCAAAGTTATGAAAAAATATGTCGTGTGATTCAAATGAATAATGTGGGAATTTACCCGGGTAGTGGTATTGGCAATCATCGCAAAAGTATTACAGAAGTTTCGATGGGAGTTCCGGTTATAGCCGTAGGAATTCCTACGGTGATTCATGTGTCTAGTTTAGTCAGTGATGTTTATAATTTATTGGAAGGTTATTTTAAAGAATCTTTAGATCCTTCGACAGTTTTAAAAGTGGGCAAAAGGAAACGTTATGAAGGGAGACTCAATGAAATGCAGAGACGATTGATTTTAGGGGAAATAGGACAATTGAGTGAACAAAAGCGATTACAATTATTTAATGAAGTCTTAAATCCAATTGAAAGTCAGTTTGTGATGAGCGATAAACAGATTGATTTGGATATTGAAATGTTATCAAAAATATTATCTTCATCGATCAATGATCTAAGGTATTAAAATGCTATCGAGAGATAGTATTTTTTCTTTATGAAACTAGGTCTAATTCCTACTTTTTTTGCATATGATTGAGTGTATTGTAATAGGGAGGAAGACTATGAGTAATAATGTGAAGATTATATTAAAATTAATGGTTGTGATTGCCATTATTGTCAATCTTCCTTTTCAAAAAGTATATAGCGAGAGTGTTGAAAATATTGTGGCTTCTCTTACTAGTCAGGTGCAGAGTCAGTCTAATGGGAAATCAATTTATATTTATAACACGCATCAAAGTGAAACTTATGCAACACAATCAGTCAAAGAAGGGAGTCGTTATTTAATGCAATTGTTACAACAAAGAGGATATGAAGTGGATTATGAAACAACGGATTTTGAAGTATATAAAATCAAAAATAATATTGATTATGCTTATTCTTATACGGTATCTAAGAAATATTTAAGTAGTGCTATAGAAGAACATGGAGAATATGATTTGGCTATTGATTTTCATAGAGATTCTGTCGATAAGGAGTATACAACGGTAACTTATGATAACAAAAGTTATGCTAAGTTAATGTTTGTTGTTGGAAAGGGAAGTGTAAACTATGACGATGTCAATGCTTGTTGTGAAAAGATGTCTGATATGCTCAATGAAAAAATTCCACAAATATCACGAGGAGTATATCTTAAACAAAGTGATTATAACCAAGGGGTTACTAAAAATATGGTATTGATTGAAGTTGGGTCTTATCAAAACACATATGAAGAAGTTCAAAATGCTTTAAATATTCTAGCAATGGTTATTGATGAGTATTTAAGTGCATGAAACATTTTTTTAGTGATCTATGTTTGGTACTTTTACTCATATGTGTGATTCAAATATTCTTTGATGATTACCAAGTTTCACAAACGTTATTTCAAAGATCGATCGATGATTTTGAGGAAACCATTACATCAGAAGAAACAATAACCGCATCATATGTCACTTTGCAGGACACATCGGATAATCATGTATCATCTTTCTTTAAGGGCATTAGTGATATATGTGTACATATCATTGAATACATTGTTTTGATTTTCTCTAATTTTATTAGTATGATATTGACAATTATGATATACTAATAAAATAGAAAGAGAGTTGAAAAAAATGAGAGATGAAAGAATTGTGTTTATGGGAACGGCCTCTTTTTCACTTGCTGTTTTGAAAATGTTGTTAGAAGAGAAATATCATGTTGTTGGGGTTGTGACGCAACCGGATCGTTATGTTGGTAGAAAAAAGGTGCTCACAATGCCTGATGTTAAAATTGAAGCTTTGAAACATGATATTCCTGTTATTCAACCAGCTAAAATTAAAGAGGATTATGCACAGCTCATTGATTTAAAGCCGGATTTGATTATTACGGCAGCGTATGGACAAATTGTTCCTCAAGCTGTTTTAGATATACCAAGATTGGGTTGTATTAATGTACATGCTTCCCTCTTGCCATTGTATCGTGGTGGGGCACCGGTTCATCAATGTTTGATTGATGGACAAGATAAAACAGGTGTAACGATTATGTATATGGCAAAAAAAATGGATGCCGGAGATATCATTAGTCAAAAGGAAACGCCTATTTATGATGATGATAATGTTGGAATATTATATGATCGATTAAGTCTTTTAGGAGCTGAATTATTGAAAGAGACACTTCCTGATATTTTAGATGGGACGAATTCAAGATATCCTCAAGATGAATCAAAGGTTACATATGCTCCTACTTTATCAAGAGATGATGAGCATCTTGATTGGAATATGAGTGCTCGACAAGTCTATAATAAAGTGCGTGGAACGAATCCATGGCCAGGAAGTTATACCATTTATCAAGGTAAGATTGTGAAAATATGGAATGGGCAAATTCATCAATGTGAGAATGCAGTAAAGCATCATGCTCATCAGGAAAATGGGACGATTATTAAGATTTTTAAAGATGCCATTGGTGTGAAAGTCAATGATGGGGTTTATTTGATTACTGAGTTTCAATTAGAAGGAAAGAAAAGAATGCTTGTGAAAGATTATTTAAATGGGCATAATGTTTTCCAAGTGGATACAAAATTTAAGTAGGATAGTCGTTTTTAGCATGGCTATCTTTTTTGTTTCATAGTATAATGTTTTGGGGTGATAAAAATGCGAATGGTAGATTTGATTCAAAAGAAAAGAGATGGATTAGTCTTAACAGATGAAGAAATTCATTTTATAATTGATGGATATACAAAAGGAGAAATTCCTGATTATCAAATGAGTGCATGGATGATGGCGGTTTGCTTTCAAGGACTCAATAAACATGAAACTGCAGTATTAACATACGAAATGATGCATAGTGGAGATGTTATTGATTTAAGTGCTATTCATGGCATTAAAGTTGATAAACATAGTACGGGTGGTGTTGGTGATAAGACCTCGCTTGTTTTAGGACCCATTGTTGCAGCATGTGGTGTTCCGGTTGCAAAAATGAGTGGGCGAGGGCTAGGTCATACTGGTGGAACACTAGATAAGTTAGAGTCTATTCCTGGTTTTCAAATTATGATCAGTGAAGAAGCTTTTGTTAAACAGGTAAATGATTGTCATTTGGCAATTATTGGGCAGAGTGGTCAGTTAGATCCAGCAGATAAAAAGATGTATGCTTTACGTGATGTGACAGCCACGGTTTCTTGTATTCCTTTGATTGCTTCTTCCATTATGTCAAAGAAATTAGCAGCTGGCAGCGATGCTATCTTGCTTGATGTAAAATATGGTAATGGTGCTTTTATGAAAACAATCGAAGATGCTAAGGAATTAGCACGTACGATGATAGATATTGGACAATCCCTTGGCAAAGATACACGTGCGACTATTTCAAATATGTCACAACCTCTAGGTTATGCTATTGGTAATAGTTTGGAAGTTAAAGAAGCAATTGCGACATTAAATGGAAAGGGACCTCAAGATTTATTGGAACTTTGTTTACAAGCGGGTAGTCATATGCTTGTTCAAGCGAAAAAAACAGATTCATTAGAAGAAGCTTATCAAATGTTACAAGAAACAATTCGTAATGGGTCGGCTTTAGATGCATTATGTGCGATGGTTAAGAGACAAGGTGGCGATGAACGTTATATAAGAAATCCTGAATTGTTTGAGAAAACGCATGAAGTGATTGCACTGAGAAGTCGGCAAGAAGGATATGTGAAAGATTTAGAAGCAATGGCTTTGGGGCTAGTTAGTATGAAACTTGGTGGTGGTCGTCAAACAACTGATGATCAAATTGATCATAGTGTTGGATTGATTCTCAATAAGAAGATTGGTGATTATGTTGAAATAGATGAAGTTTTAGCTTATGTGCATACAAATAGCGGTTTATCAGATGAATTAAGACATGATATTTTGAAGGCATATCACATTGTAGATAAGGTTGTAGATAAACCTGTTTTGATTGATGAAATTATGGTTTGAAATTTTCTTTTTGTGAAATTTTCTTTGTGAAAATGAAATTGTCTTGTATAATTTTGTTGGGGTGAGAGCATGGGGAAATATTTATTTTTTGATATTGATGGAACCTTGGTTGGAAAATCAAAGGTTGTTACTGAGAAGACAAAGTGGGCTATTCATGAAGCACAAAAGAATGGTCATAAAGCATTTTTATGTACTGGAAGAGCACCAACTTCAATTGTAGGTGATATTCAAACAATTGGTTTTGATGGTATTGTTTGTAGTGCAGGAGGATTTGTGATTATTGATGGAAAATACATCTTTGAGAATTTTATTAATCAATATGTATTATCTGAAGTTATTACTTTGTTTATTAATAATCATATTCTCTTTACGCTAGAGACAAAAGATGCTCTTTATCAAACACCTGGGGTTAATGAATTCTTTGATCAAAAGCATCAACGTGATTGTCAAGATAATCTTGAGTTGATGAGATTTTTTCAATTAAGAAGATTAGGTGAAAATCGAAGACCGATTAAAGAGTTTAATATTTTAAAAATGGGTGTGACGAAAGTTTGCTTTATTGCACCTAATAAAGAAAATTTTAAAACTTGTGTGCCTTTTTTGGAAGATTTCTTTAATATCGTGACTTTTTCTAAGGAAACAGATGATTTTGTGAATGGTGAAATTATTATTAAGAATTGTACGAAAGCTGATGGTATTTTAAAGGTCATTAATTATTTTCATGGTAAGATGGAAGATACAATTGGATTTGGTGATAGTATGAATGATTATCAGATGTTACAGGAAGTTAATATTGGAGTTGTGTATGAAGAAGCACCTCAAGTTTTAAAGAATTTAGGTAAATATTATTTTACTGATCCTGATCAGGATGGTATTTATAAAGTCATGAAAGAAATTGGGTTGATTTAGATATTGAAAGATATGATTGAAAATAGTGATATTTCATATATAATAAAGCTGAGGTGAAGAGAATGAATATTGCATTAATTGCTCATGATCAAAAGAAAGAAGAGATGATTGCTTTTGCGAAAGAATTTGAAGCAGAATTAAGTCAACATCAATTGTATACGACGGGGACAACGGGTTTACGTATTATGGAAAATACGAGCTTAAAAGTTCATTGTTTTCTTTCTGGTCCTTATGGTGGTGATCAGCAGATAGGAGCGTACGTAGCTGAAGGAAAGATTGATTTGGTCCTCTTTTTTAGAGATCCTTTGACAGCTCAACCACATGAACCGGATGTTAGTGCATTAATGCGATTATGTGATGTTCATCAAGTGCCTTTGGCCTCGAATGTAACGGCAGCTAAGTTAATGATGAAAGGACTAGAATAAGGGAGGATGCCAATATGAAGTACGAAATTGTTGGAACACCACTTCCGGTAGTGATTTGTTATCTACAACGTGGTGAAGTTATGCTTAGTGATAGTGGTGCTATGGCTTGGATGGATCCATGTATGGAAATGGGTACAACAAGTAATGGAGGAATTGGGAAAGCATTTGGGAGAATGTTTTCAGGAGAAACAATGTTTTTGAATACTTATACAGCTAAGGCTGATGGAAAAATCGCTTTTGCATCTTCATTTCCTGGTGAAATTAGAAAATATGATATTGTGCCTGGCAAGGAGATTATCGTCCAAAAGTCATCTTTTCTAGCAAGTGAACCAACTGTTGAAAGAACAATTTTCTTCAATAAAAAAGCGATGACAGGTATTTTTGGTGGTGAAGGATTTATTATGAATAAACTTTCAGGAAAAGGGACTGTCTTTATTGAAATCGATGGAGCAACTGTTGAATATGATTTGGCACCGGGACAACAAATTATTGTTGATACTGGATATGTGGCTTTAATGGATGCGACTTGCACAATGACAACCCAAAGTGTTCCAGGTTTAAAGAATAAAGTTTTTGGTGGTGAAGGATTGTTTAATACAGTGATAACAGGGCCTGGGCGTGTAGTTTTACAAACAATGCCTATTACGGCTATTGCAAGTTCAGTTGCAGCTTTTATTCCATCTGGTAAATAACGGAAGTAAACGTCCAAGTTTAAAACTTGGACATTTTTGATCTTGTTATTTGACAAAGTAAAAAAAGAGGAA
>CAYSWW010000002.1:11034-57446 GCA_964434915.1 uncultured Coprobacillus sp. | reverse complement strand
ATACTCCAAATAATGAGGGCATTTTTATATGTTTCAAAATTTTCATCAATCGTATGTCTTGCTAATTCATCATAATTTTCTTTAGGCAGTCCATATGGACAATGATCAGCACTCATAACAATCAAAGTGTTGTTAGCTTTGCCTGTTTCTTCTAACCTTTGAATCAAGTATTCCATTGCTTTATCTAGTTCTATTTGTGTTGCTAAATAACCTTTAGCAAGATCAGAATAGTCTAAATCTTCAACATAGGAACGATTGTTTGAAGCAATACGATTTCCATAAAATGTATAATGTGTATGGCTACTCACTGTCATATAATACGTATGGAAACGTTCATCATGAATATATTCATCTACAGTTTGTTGCCTCATTTCTAAATCGGATTTAGGTCATTGCTCCTTAATATTTAAACCATTTATTACACCTTTATAATCATATCCGAGATTTGGACGAGATTGATCACGACCATAATATGTATAAGAATGAGCAGATAAGCTTTGGTTGTATAGCCTAACCTTTTAAAGTGTTTACCTAATGTAAAGGGCAAATAATTATGAGAAGATGTTTGAAAACTCCAAACACCACCTTTAGGAATCTGTCCCTACAAAGTAACATATTCACCATCACTAGTACTTACACTCCATAGTGGAGGATAGAAGTTTTTAAATACGGAGCTTTCATTCGCTCATTTATAAAGGGTAGGTGTAACTTTTTTATTAATAGCATAAGGCGAAAAAACTTCACATGTTAATAAAACTTCAAATATACCTATGTATTCATTTTGATAAGTAGGTGATACACTTTGGAAATACTGGTCTAATCATATTCTTGTCACTGATACTTTCTGCAAGGAGTGCAAAATCGATATTCATAATTTGAGGTTCATAAACAACTTCTTTTGGTTCTTCTTTTACAGTTATAATTTCTTTCCTAAATATAAATGATTGTTTATCTAAACGAACAGCTGTAAACATACCAAATTGATTCACAGTCAGTTTGTTCATTTCTCGGTTAAGATAAATATCTAATGGTGTATTAAGAGAATGTAATATCAAGGCATAACCGACACAAAAACTAAAGAAGAAAGATAAAATAAAGACAATAATTTTTTTCATTAAGTCTTTTAAAATTAATTGATGGACGTCTTATGACAAGAACAATAAACAGTACAAAACATAAGATAATCCATATCAGATTATGAACATCCTGATAAAATTCAGCAACTTGTTCTCTGTTACCAATAGAATAAATTGTTAAAAAGACTTTAAAAAGTCAAAATAAAGAATCTGAGCACAAAAATAAAGGCATATTATAAAAAGAACAACATAAAATGATATTTTATTGATTATACTTTTATTAATAAATTCAAAAATAAAACAATACTCAAATCAAAAAAGATAATATAAATAATTGAAGAATAAATGTTATGAAAGATAATAAATCTTAGTAACATCTCTAAGTAAAAACAAAGCTATAAACATTGAAAGTGGACGAGATTTTTTTAATATTGACTATATCCATGATAAAAAATCTCTCTTTATTTATATCCTATCATTTTTCAAAAAAGAAACAATAAAAACGAAAAATGTCGAACATTATATGATTTCAAAATAGTTAAGATGTGGTATAATGAGCATAGAAATGAGGTGTAATAATGGTATTTTTATATATAATAGGAGCTATCATTTGCTTGCTTTTCATCATTTATTTTATGAGTAAAGTAGAAAATGTTGAATATGAAAAAAAGAAAATAGGTGATTTACGAAGACAAGTTGAAGAAACGAATCAAATGTTAGATGAGGTGCAAGAACAACTGAATCAAAATGAACAAACAATAGTTAAATTACATACAATTTCAAAAGGAATTCTATCTCGTATCAAATAGTAGTTAAAAATGTATTGACAATTAAAAGGAAACGAATATAATAATGTTTGTATATAAAAACTCAAGGAAAAAGAGAGTAGTTTTGATGAGGTATTAAGCGAGCTAACGTTGGTGTGAGGTTAGTATACTAGTTGAAATGAAGCGCGCTTTGGAGAGCAATATCTGAAAAAAAGTAGGGTATTGAGTTTGTCCGCTTTAAGGATGAGAGTGGTTATATCTTAGGATATATCAAAAAGAGTGGTACCGCGGATTCTTTCGTCTCTTGGCTTATAGGCTAAGAGACGTTTTTTGTTGAGTTTTTAAATGATAAAAGGAAGGAGAGAGGAACAATGAAAAAATTTTTAAAAGGATTATTAGTATGTGCAATGGTATTATGCGTAACAGCATGTGGGGGAAATACAGATGATTCTGCAGATTCATCAGATAAAACTGTTAAAGAAATCACTGTTGCGATATCACCTGACTATCCACCTTATGAAGATAGGGATACAGATGGAACAATCGTTGGGTTCGATGCAGATATGGTTGCATTATTTCCAAGTTATTTAAATGATGATACAACAGAATATAAGTTTGTTTGGAAAGAAATGGATTTTACTCAAATTGTAACACAAATTCAAGGAGGTCAAGCTGATTTAGGTATTGCTGGATTTACTTATAGTGAAGATAGAATTGTTGCATGGTCTGATCCATATGCACTTACTTCACAAGTAGCTGTTGTTAATGCTGATTCTAACATTACTACTCTTGAAGATTTAGAAGGAAAAACAATTGCTGTTCAAACTTCAACCACTGGAGAGGAAGCAGCTAAAACAATTAAAGATGCTAAAGTTGTTTCTGTTGATAATGCTCAACAAATTTTTGAATCATTAAACAGTAACCAATATGATGCTGTTGTTGTAGATTATTCTGTTGCTTTAAATTATGTGAATAATCAAGGTCTTGTGATGATCGATGAAGCTTTGTTGGATGAAAAAAACTATATTATTGCTAAAGAAGGTAATGATGAGATGATTGAATTGGTTAATAAAGCATTAGAACAATTTATTGCCAGTGATGATTATCTTGAATTATGTGAAAAATGGGATATTAAACCATTAACTGAATAAAAAAGGTAGGGATAGATATGTTTGGTGCATTTGATAAAGTCTTTACTCCAGAAAATATGTTGTATTTAGCAAAAGGGGCACTGATTTCACTTGGAATAGCAGGTCTATCCCTTTTGGTTGGTTTGATTTTTGGAATATTAGGAGCTTCAGCTAAGATTTCAAGGAGTAAAATTTTAAGATTTATAGGAAATGTTTATGTAGAAGTCATTCGTGGTACACCTATGCTTTTACAAATTATGATTATATTTAATGTTTTACCAATTATTATTACGCAATTAACAGGACAGGTTTTACGTTTAAATTACTATGCTGTTGGAGTTATTGCTATGAGTATTAATAGTGGGGCTTATACGACAGAATTGATTAGAAGTGGGATCAATGGTGTCGATAAAGGACAATGGGAAGCCTGTGAAACGTTAGGAATGAGTCGTTTGCAAACAATGCGTTTTGTTATTTTGCCACAGGCATTTAAACGTATTGTTCCACCAGTTGTTAGTGAATTTATTACTTTGATTAAAGATTCTTCTTTAATTAGTTGTATTGGAGCAGTTGAGTTGATGACTTCTGCAAAGGTTTTAGGGAATAAGTATTATGAATTTATGTCTCCATATTGCTTGGCTGCAGTCTTTTATTTGATTATGACTTTAAGTATTTCTTATATAGCAAAAAGAGTAGAAAGGAAGTTGGCTGTCAGTGATTAAAGTAGAACATATAGTTAAACAATTTAATGATTTAAAAGCGGTCAATGATGTTTCTTTGGAAATACATAAAGGAGAAATTGTTTGTTTGATTGGACCTTCTGGTTCAGGTAAGAGTACTGTTTTAAGATGTATTAATGGACTGGAAAAGCCGGAAAATGGACAAATATATATTAATGGTAAACTTTTTGATCAAAAAAATAAAGAAGAATATAATCATTTAAGATCAAAAATGGGATTTGTTTTCCAACATTTTAATTTATTTCCCAATATGACGGTTTTAGGTAATTTGACACTTGCTCAAATTCAAGTGAAAAAAAGAAGTGAAGAAGAAGCTCGAAAAATTGCCTGTCAGTATTTAGATAGAGTAGGTTTATTAGATAAGAAAGATGAATATCCTAATAAATTATCAGGCGGTCAAAAGCAACGTGTAGCGATTGCCAGAAGCTTATGTATGAACCCTGAAATTATGTTATTTGATGAACCAACGAGTGCATTGGATCCTGAAATGGTTATTGAAGTTTTAGAAGTTATGCAGGAATTAGCTGAAGAAGGTATGACAATGGTTGTAGTAACTCATGAAATGGGCTTTGCACGAACGGTTGGAGATCGTGTTATCTTTTTGGAAAACGGACAGATTATCGAAGAAAATACGTCTGAAGAATTTTTCTCTCACCCTAAGACAGAGAGAGCACAAGACTTTTTAAGAAAGGTTATGCATTAATGAAAATACCAGAATTTGAAGTAGAAACATGGATGACGGAACATGAAGTGAATTATTTATATAATTTAACGGAAACATGTGTGGCAGCGTTAACATTGAATGATCTTCAACAAATAGCTCAAGAGGATATTGTTTCAAAGATGATGAATATAACAATGGATTATGGACCTATTGTTGGTTCTTTAAGACTTAAAAATGCCATCTTATCCTTATATGAGACCGGAACAATTGACAATATTACCTTGACACAAGGTTCTATCAATGCTAATGAACTGATTATGATGACAATGTTAGAACCTGGAGATCATGTAATCAGTCTATTTCCAACTTATCAACAAATGTATGACTTTCCTCGTTCTTTAGGATGTGAAGTAACGCTTATACATTTGGATGAAGAAAAAAATTGGATGCCAACAATTCAAGACTTCCGACAGGCCATACAACCTCAAACCAAAATGATTTGTCTCAATTCACCTAATAATCCTACAGGTACAATATTTTCATTTGACATGATGAAACAGATTATTCAGTTGGCCAAAGAGAATGATTGTTATATTTTATGTGATGAGATCTACCGTGGAGTCAATACAACAACTAAAAATATGTCACCTTCTTTTTCTGATTATTATGAAAAAGCGATTGTGACGCAAAGTTTATCAAAAGTATTTTCTTTTGCCGGTTTGCGTTTGGGATGGATCAAAGGCCCTCATGATGTCATTGAAGCAATTAATTTTCGTCGTGATTATCATATTATCAGCAATGGACCTTTGAATGACTATTTAGGTTGTCTTGTGTTAGAAAATAAAGAACAGATTTTAAAAAGAAGTTTAAATGTATGTGAGCAAACCAAATCCTTTTTAAGAGAATGGTTAAAACAGGAACCACATATTTCATGTGTGATTCCTGAAGAGGGAACGGTTTGTTTCTTAAAATATGATATGGATATTCCTTCTGCTCAATTATGTGAACAATTGCAAAAGGAAACAGGAATATTCTTTGTGCCAGGAAGCAGTTTTGGTGTCGAAAACCATTTGCGATTTGGATTTACTCATGTTGAAGATGTTAAAGCTGGTTTACCGCTTTTTTCTAAGTGGTTAAGGCAATTTGACAAGTAGCATTCAAGCTACTTGTTTTATTTATAAACATTGACATAGACAAGATAGATAGAAAAAACCAAGGTTGAAAATAACCCTATTAACATAACCATCGCAATACTTAAAACATGAAAACGAGGTATCAGAATAAATAAACAAATAAATTCGATAACAACTTCTAGAGTGCTCATTACAAACATTTCTTTATTTTTGTTGAGTGCTTGTAAAGTAGCGCTAAGCGGTGTTTGAAGATAAAAAAGAATAAAAGGAATAGACATGTATTTTAAATAGATATAGCCATTTGTTGTATTATACATAATCATCAAGCAACGATCACCCCAAAAATAAAATAGTATAGTAAAGGGAAGACTAATAAAAAAACAAACGATAACGCCTGCTAAAACATGTTTTTTCAATTGTTCTTGACGATGATAAGCAATATCTTTATTTAAGATTGGTAGAATTAATCGTAATACAACATTATTAAAAAAAGTTGGTGTTGTTAATAGCGAAATAACATAACCGTTAATAATAGCATATTGTAAATGAACTTCTGATTCGTTGATATGCAATTTGGTTAAAATACCAACTAATACAATTGGTTCGATAAAATTATAACAAGAATGAAGTAGACGTGATCCTGTTAAAGGTAATGCAATATTCATCATATATTTAAAAATAAAATGATTTTGAAAATATTGTATAGAATGATAACTGATATTGATTTTACGATGCATATGAAGATATAGATAAAAAATTGAACAAAATTCACCAACACTCATTGCTAATATTGCTATTGCAACGAGATAAGAAATATCTAAAATCGAAAAAAGGGTAATCATGATAAAAGAAAAAACAATACGTGCTATTTCTTCACATAATTGAGCCATTGATAAATGCCAGACATCTTCTTTTCCTAAATAGTAATTTTTAATAATTCCATTTACTCCTACCAAGGGGATGAAAGGGAGAATAGCTAGCAATGGTAAATAAGCTTGTTCTTGTTTAAGAAAATGATAAGTTATCATTTTAGCAAAAAATAAAATGCCACACATGATAAGTGCACATGATGAAAAACATATAAGTAAAGCTGAAATAATGACTTTTTTATTGTTATATTGAGGATTTGAAATAAGTCTAAAAACAGCCGAAGGAATAGAAAATTGGGCTAAGGTAATACATAAAGAGAGCGTAGGGATAACTAGAATATATAAAGCCATTCCTTGTTCGTTTAAAAGTCTTGATAAAAGCATGCGATTCAATACTGAAAAGACTTTGGTAATGAGTGTACTACTACTTAAAACAATAAATGAATTAAATAACTTTCTTTTCATAAAACACTTCCTTTATTGTCGAAATTCCTTTATAATACATATGTTGAAAACGAAAAAAATATGTTAGGATGTGCTGTTAATGGAAATCGATCTTAAGAATAACTTACCTTTAGATATTCTTTTTTTAATACGAATAAAAACAAACGAATTCAAAAATGAAGGAATCCAACAAATTGATGCAAATGATGTCAAAGAGTATTTGTATCAGATAAAGTGGAAAAATGTAGAGTCATTAGCAATGTGTGAGGTTGTTGATGATATCATGTCAGTACGTTTTTCGGAAGTCTTTGATTATTTGAAATTAAAGGTGATTAAAGAAGCCTCATCTATGCAAATAGATGACTTTCATGAATTGATTATGAAATAACTGGCAAACAGTTATTTTTCTTTTTGAGGAGAGTAAAATGGAATATAAAATTATCAAACCACAAGTGAATGAAAATCTCATCAATATGTTTCATATGAATTCTTTACTGGCTAAAGTTGTTAGTTTTCATGAATATGACCAGCAAACCCTTCAAAATTTATTCAGTCCTCGTTTAATATATCACGATTTTTCATTGTTTGAAGAAGCTGATATGACATTAGATCGTATTCATGAAGCAATTGATAATCAGGAAAAAATATGTATATATGGAGATTATGATTGTGATGGAATTTTAGCAACTACGATTCTTGTACAAGCATTTCAAGAAATGGGGTTACAAGTTGGTTACCATATTCCTCATCGTATAACAGATGGTTATGGCTTGAATGTTGAACGAGTGAGACAAATTGCTCAAAAAGGTTATACACTTATTATTACTGTAGATAATGGAGTGAAAGCTTTTGAAGCCGTGGATTGTGCTAATGAATTAGGGGTTGATGTGATTGTAACTGATCATCATCAATTTGATCAGGATTTACCGGATGCCTGTACATTTATTCATACGAAACTTTCTCCTGATTATCCGTTTAAGGAGATTTCTGGAGGATTTGTGGCTTATAAATTAGCAAGTGCACTTTTAGGAAGGCATGATAAATATTTATATTGCTTAGCAGCGGTGACAACGATTTCTGATATGATGCCTTTGTTGGATGAGAATCGTTCTTTGGTTAAAAGAGCATTACAATTTATGAAAGAAGAAAAATATCCGGCTTTTGAATTGTTGTTAGGGGATCAAAAAAATTATACAACGACGACTTTAGGGTTTACGATTGCCCCTAAAATTAATTCTTTTGGACGATTGCCGGAATTGTGTTCTCCTAATGTTTTGGTTAAATATTTTTTAAAGGATGCATCTCAAGATTTAATGATGAAAGTGGCAACAATGGCAACACAAATTAATCATCAAAGACAGGTTATGACAAATGAACAATATGCATTAGCACATTCAGCAATGAATGATTCATTTCTTTATTGGGCCAGTGAAGATGTCCATGAGGGTCTTGTAGGCTTGATTGCGGGAAAATATACGAGACAATATGAACGTCCTAGCTTTGTCATGCATTACGATAAAGCGTTAGGAATTTATAAAGGAAGTGCAAGAAGCGTTGAAGGATTTTCATTACATGAATTTTTCAATGATCATCGGGATCAATTTATGACATATGGTGGTCATGCTTTAGCTGGTGGTTTTTGTATAGATGAAGGTCATTATGATAGTGTATATCAATGCTTACAAGAAGATTTAAAACATGTTGATTTGCATGCGTCAACATCGGTTATTTTAATTGATCAAAATGATATTAGTATAAAAAATATTGAATCACTGGCTTTATTAGAACCATTTGGCATGGCAAATGAGGAACCGCTCTATTTGATAGAGAATGTTCCCGTTTCCCAGCTTTATTTGTTAAGTGGAGAAAAACATTTAAAAATAGAAATTGTTTTTCCTAATGTTAAATTTTCAGCATTATATTTTCAGGAAGGAAAACTTTATGATACGTTAAAAGATAAAAAAACGCTCAATATTATTGGAACTTTAGGGATTAATGAATTTAGAAATCAAAAGAATATTAATTTTATTATAAAAGATATTATATAGCATCTTTATTATCTTTTAATAATTTGTTATAATATATGTTATATAGGAGGACATAAATATGGATTTAAAGAAATATATAAAAGATATTCCTGATTTTCCTGAAACAGGGGTTATTTTTAGGGATGTAACACCTTTATTAGCAGATGGGGATGCATATCATGAAGCTATCAGTCAGCTTGTTGCATATGCTCAAGATAAAGATGTAGATATTGTTGCCGGTCCTGAAGCACGTGGTTTTTTATTTGGATGCCCTGTTGCTACAGAGTTAAAATGTGGTTTTGTACCGGTAAGAAAACCTGGAAAATTACCTCGTGAAGTTGTCTCTAAGAAGTATGAACTTGAATATGGACATAATGAGATACAAATGCATAGTGATAGTATTCAACCAGGACAAAATGTTTTAATTGTTGATGATTTAATAGCAACTGGTGGAACTGTTGTAGCTGCTATATCTTTAATTGAACAAATGGGTGGAAACGTCGTAGGAATTGCTTTTTTAATTGAATTAGAAGCATTAAAAGGTAGAAAAGTTTTAGAAAATTATGATGTTTTCTCTATTTTAAAGTACTAAAAAAGAGACGATGTCTCTTTTTTCATAATTAGGGGGTGTAATGATGAAAGATAAAGGAGCTCATAATCAAGTCACATTTGATGATGTCCTTGAGAGTTGTTCAACTTATATTACTAAAAAAGAAAGTATCGACTTGATTAAACGTGCTTATGATTTTATTATGGTGAAACACGAGGGTCAAAAACGTAAAAGTGGTGAACCATATACAAATCATTTGATTTGGGTTGCCTATATTTTGACAACATTACAAACAGGTCCAACAACCATTGCAGCTGGATTACTGCATGATGTGATGGAGGACTGTGATGTTTCTCATGATGAAATGGTTGAGCGTTTTGGGGAAGAAATTACTTCATTGGTAGAAGGTGTGACAAAGATCAATAAAATGCCTTTTAAAGATGAATCCGATGTTTATGCTGAAAATCATCGTAAAATATATGTTGCGATGGCAAAAGATATACGTGTTATTTTGATTAAATTGGCTGATCGTTTGCATAATATGCGTACTTTACAGTATATGCGTCCGGAAAAGCAACAACGTATTGCCAGAGAAACATTAGAAGTATATGCCCCTATAGCACATCGTTTAGGAATTAATGATATTCGTATTGAATTAGAGGATTTATGTTTGTATTACCTCGATCCGAAAGCATATAAAGAGATATCTGAGCTTCTCGAACAAAAACGTAGCGAACGAAAAGAATCTGTTGATAAAATGATGAATTCGGTGAAAGTTTTGTTGGATGAAAATCATATCGAATATCGCATTAAGGGACGTGCAAAGCATATTTATAGTATTTATAAAAAGATGGTTATTAAACATAAACGTTTTGATGAGTTATATGATTTAAATGCTTTACGTATTATTTTAAAAAGTAAAATGAAATGTTATGAGGTATTAGGAATTATTCATGATCATTATCGTCCGTTACCAGGACGTTTTAAAGATTATATTGCAATGCCTAAACCTAACATGTATCAATCTTTGCATACGGCTGTTATTGGAGAAGGAGGCCATATTTTTGAGATTCAGATTAGAACAGAAGAAATGGATGAATTGGCAGAACGAGGGGTTGCTTCACATTGGCGATATAAAGAAAGCAAAGAATATTCTTCAAAGCAAGAACAAAAGGATATTGTTAATAAATTACAATGGTTAGGTGATTTTATCACTTTAAGTGATGAAATCAAAGATGGCGATGCCAAAGAATATTATGATTCATTAAAAAGAGATATTTTTGAAGCAAATGTATATGTGATGACACCACAAGGAAAGATTGTGGAATTGCCTAATGGAGCGACACCGATTGATTTTGCTTATCGTATTCATACCGAAGTGGGACACCATGCAGTAGGTGCTATAGTCAATAATGTTATGGTACCCATTAATACGAAGCTAAAAACTGGAGATGTTTGTGAAATTAAAACGAATAAGAATTCTGGACCAAGTGAGGATTGGTTAAAATTTGTCAGAACGGCTGGCGCTAGAAATAAAATTCGTCAATATATTTCTAAGAAAGATGCAGAAACGCAAAAGGAACTGATTGAGGATGGCAAGAAACTTTTAAAGGAAGAAATTCGTAAGAGAGGTTTAGATGAAAAGAATTATCTGGATCCTGACACATATAAATCTTATTATGGTTCTTTTGGTGCTAATAATTTTGATGATTTGTTGTTGGTTATAGGAAAAAAACAAGCATCAGCTTCTACACTTTTAGATAAAGTTATTCCAAATCATAGTGGTTTTTTTGATAATTTATCAAAGATTTTAAAGAAAAATAATAATGCTATTAAGAATCAAAAACAATCAAGTAGTAGTGTAGGAATTAGTGTTAAAGGTGTTGATGGTTTAAAGGTACAATTATCAAAATGTTGTAATCCGATTCCTGGTGATGATATTGTAGGTTATGTATCAAAGGGTCAAGGAATTAAAGTTCATCGAGCAGATTGTCCAAACTTAAACCATGCTGAAAAAGGTCGTTTAATTGATGTTTATTGGGATTATACGAATATTACTGAAAAACGTTTTGAAGTTGATATAGAGATTAAGGGGTTAGATCGTCCTAATCTGTTAAATGATATTATTACTGTTTTAGGACAAGTTAAGGTAAATATTTTAAATATTAATGCTGCTGTTGAAGATACAGATGCTAATATCAAATTAAGACTCTCAGTTGAAAATGCTGAGTTATTACAAACGACTATCGATAATTTGAATAAGATTCAAGGTGTTTATGAAATTCGACGAGTTATTCATTAAAAAATTGCATTGTATAAAGCAAACGCTTTATACAATTTTTTTCACATTTTTTTTGATGAAAAATAACAAATTGAATGACAAGTATATTTTATACTATCAAGTAGGTGATGATATGAATCTGATAGAAAAACTTCATGATGAAAAACAGGCACAAACGATTTTATATCCATACAGAAATGCGATTAGAGTAATTAAAGCCAAACTTGAAAGTATTGATGATGAATTAAAATGCACTAATGGATATAGTCCTATTCATATGATTCAATCACGGATTAAATCGACTGATAGTCTGTTAGAAAAAATGCAAAGAAAACAATTCAATATCGAAGAAAGTCAACTACAATATATTTATGATATAGCTGGATTGCGTGTAATTTGTCATTATATCAATGATATACAATATATATCACAATTACTTGTTATGCATCAAGATATTCATTTGATCAAAAAATCTAATTATATTGATTATCCTAAACAAAGTGGTTATCGTTCTTTACATTTGATCGTTGAAGTCCCCATTTATTTAAAAGCCGGTGTCAGAAGAATTCCTGTTGAAATACAGTTGAGGACCATCGCTATGGATTTCTGGGCATCTTTAGAACATGAATTACTTTATAAAAATCATGATGAAATTTGTGAAGATTTAAAAGAAAGGCTGAAATTGTGTAGTCAACAAATGGCACAGACTGATTTAGAAATGCAGAAAATTTATCAAGAAATCGAAAAATAATTTTCATAATTTAAAAATGAAAAGGCTTTCATTTTTTGGTGAATGTGCTATAATAGACTTGTAAAAGGAAGGAGGTCTTAAAAATGATGGATATGAAAAAATTAGATTTGAGGCCTTTCTTGATGTACTGCTTAGATGTTCCTAAAGAATATCGCTTAAAAAGAGATTTGCTTCCCCCAAATATAAGTTTCTAAAGCTTAGGCTTTAGAAAAATAATGAGTAAGAAATGGTATTACAAATAAAATTTCTATAAATTTCTAATAAATCCTCATTTAATTTTAATATAGATTGTTTCATGAGAAGATACCTTTCTTCTTAATATACGAATAAGATAGGAGCGAAAACTCCTATCTTTTTTCAGTTAAAAGATTGCAATTTTAAAGCGAATCATATATAATCCATATATAATCCGTTGAAGAAGATTAAATAGTGAAATTTAATAGAGACATTGTGGTTGGTGGAAACAATGAAAGGAAGCTATGGGACACTTTGGAGGAGGTTATGAGAATAACCGTTTGTCGCGTTAAGACAATAAAGGGCATACGAAAGTATGAACTAAGGTGGTACCGCGTGAATAACGTCCTTAGATTAAGGACGTTTTTTTTATGAAAAGGAGGAAAAAACATGGCGTATAGTGCACCAAGAGGAACAGTTGATATTTTACCTGATGTTTCAGGAAAATGGCAAAAGTTAGAACAGTTGTTAAGAACAATTTGTGCCAATTATAATGTTAAAGAAATGAGAACACCAATCTTTGAACATACTGAATTATTTACTAGGGCAGTAGGAGATACGACTGATGTTGTAACAAAAGAAATGTATTCTTTTGAAGATAAGAAAAAACGTTCATTGACTTTAAGACCTGAAGGAACAGCAGGTATTGCGAGAAGTTACGTTGAACATAAAATGTTTGCTTTACCAGAAAAGTTACAGAAATTCTATTATATGGGACCAATGTTCCGTTATGAGAGACCACAAAATGGAAGACAAAGACAATTTCATCAGTTTGGAGTAGAAATGTTAGGTTTAGAATCTGCTTATGTTGATGTTGAATGTATGGTTATGGCAGTGACTGTTGTAGAAGCATTGGGATTAAAAGATATTCAGTTACATATTAATTCTTTGGGTGATGAATCATCAAGAAATGCCTATCGAGATGCTTTAAAAAAGCACTTTGAACCCGTTTTAAATGAATTGTGTTATGATTGTCAACAAAGATTTGAGAAGAATCCATTGCGAATATTAGATTGTAAAGTAGATAAAAATCATCCTGCAATGAAAGATGCACCTCAAACAATTGATTATTTAAGTGAAAGTGCAAAAGCACATTTTGATAAAGTTTGTTCTTTATTAGATGATTTAGAAATTGATTATGTGATTGATACGAATTTAGTACGTGGATTGGATTATTATTCACATACAGTTTTTGAAGTTATTTCTAATGATCCTAAACTTGGGGCTGGTGCTACAGTTGGGGCTGGAGGACGTTATAATACTTTAATTCAAGAATTAGGGGGTCCGAATGTTCCGGGTGTTGGTTTTGCTTTTGGTATGGAACGTTTGATGATTGCTTTAGGTGATGATGAAAAAGACGATGATGGTTTAGATGTTTATATTATGCCTTTAGGAGTAGAGGCAAAAGATCTTGCTATGCAGATTATGACGATGTTAAGAGCCAATGGTTTTACATGTGATATGGATCAATGTGATCGTGGTATGAAAGCTCAATTTAAATCAGCTGATCGTTATCATGCGCATTTCTCAATGATTATTGGCGAATCAGAAGTAGAAAAAGACGTTGTTAATATGAAGTGTCAACATTCTAAAGAACAGACAGAAGTTCCTTTAGAAGAGCTTGTTAAATTTTTAGATGAACATTTTGAAGGAGGACATGAACATGAATAGAACACATCATAATGGTGAATTAAGACTTTTTCATGTTGGCCAACAGGTTGAATTAATTGGTTGGGTCGCTAAAAAAAGAAACCTGGGAGCGTTGGTTTTTATTGATTTAAGAGATCGATATGGAATCACACAAATCATTTTTGATGAATCTTTTGAAGAAAGATTGAAAGAAGTAAAAAATGAATATATCTTACAAGTGAAGGGAACTGTTGTAGAGAGATCATCTAAAAATCCTAAGATTCCAACTGGCGACATTGAAGTTAAAGCGAGCGATTTAACAATAATCAATAGTGCCAAGTTGACACCGATGATTATTGCTGATGAAACAGATGCTTTAGAAGAAACGAGAATGCAATATCGTTATTTGGATTTAAGACGTCCTGTTATGCAAAAAAATATTATGACAAGACATAAAATTATGCGTAGTATTCGAGACTATTTTGATCAAAAAGGTTTTATTGATATTGAAACACCTTACTTAAATCGTTCAACACCTGAAGGAGCAAGAGATTTCCTAGTTCCATCACGTGTACATAAAGGTTCTTTTTATGCTTTACCTCAATCTCCACAATTATTTAAACAATTATTGATGGTTGCCGGGTTTGAAAAATATTATCAAATTGCTCGTTGTTTTAGAGATGAGGACTTAAGAGCAGATCGTCAAATTGAATTCACACAAGTTGATGTTGAAATGAGCTTTATGTCGACAGATCAGATTTTAGAAATCGGTGAAGGAATGATTGCTAAAATTATGAAAGATGTTAATGGCATTGACATTCCTTTACCTTTAAAAAGATTAACATGGCATGAAGCTATGGAAAGATATGGAATTGATAAACCGGATACACGTTTTGGTTTAGAATTAGTGAATTTAAATGAAGTTGTTAAAGATGTTGATTTTGCTGTTTTTAAGAATGCATTAGAAAATAATGGTCATGTTAAAGGAATCAATGTTGAAGGACAAGCACAAGCTTTTTCACGTAAAAAGATCGATCAATTAACAGAGCTTGCAAAAACTTATAAAGCGAAAGGATTGGCATGGTTAAAGGTTAATGAACAAGGAGTTCAGGGGCCTATCGCAAAATTCTTTAATGATGATCAGATGAAGGCTTTATTACAAGCTATGCATGCTAAGGAAAATGACTTATTATTATTTGTAAGTGATGTCAAATATGAAGTTGTTTGTGATGCTTTAGCTGCTATGAGAAACTATTTAGGAAAAGAATTGAAATTATATGATCCTCATACTTTTGATTTCTTATGGGTAGTTGATTTTCCAATGTTTGAATACGATGATGAAACACAAAGATATTATGCAAAACATCATCCATTTACAAGACCTAAGGAAGAAGATATTGATAAATTAGAATCAGATCCTGAACATTGTCTAGCAGATGCTTATGATATTGTTTTAAATGGTTATGAATTAGGTGGTGGTTCTCAAAGAATTTATGAACAGGATTTACAAGAACGAGCATTTAAAGCTTTGAGCTTTACTCAAGAACAAATTGATGAACAGTTTGGATGGTTTGTAGAAGCTTTCCAATATGGTACGCCACCACATGGTGGATTTGCTTTGGGATTAGATCGTATAGCAATGATATTGTGTGAATGCGATTCATTAAGAGATGTCATTGCTTTCCCTAAAAACACAAGTGCAACATGCCCTATGTCTAAAGCTCCGACAACGGTCACACAGGCACAATTAGATGAATTAGGAATAGGAGTGAATGAATATGAATCAAAAGAGAATTGATGCAGTTTTGCAGGAAATGTTTAAAAAAGGAATTGATCATTTGATTATTAGTGATCCAAGTTCTATTTATTATTTGACAGATTATAATAATCATCCAGGAGAAAGAATGTTTGTTTTGTTGTTGTCATTAGAAGGTCATCATACACTTTTTCTCAATAAACTCTTTTATCTTGATCAACAATTAGATCTAGATATTGTTTGGTATGAGGATACGCAAGATGGAGCTGCTTTGGTTGCTGAGTATTTGAAAGATGCTAACTGTGTTGGTGTAGATAAAAATTGGGAAGCAAAATTCTTGATGCGAGTTATGGAATTAGCTTCTAATGAATGTTGTTTTGAAATTGGATCAATTTGTGTTGATTTTGTAAGAATGATCAAAGATGAAGAAGAAAGAAAACAAATGCGTGAAGCAAGTCGTCTTAATGATTTGGCAATAGATCAAGTGATTCGTTTATGTGCTCAAGGTCATTTTACCGAATTAGAGATAAAAGAACAAGTTACACCAATTTTACAGTCTTTAGGTTTTACTTCTTATTCATTTCCACCAATTATCGCTTATGGAGCAAATGGTGCGGATGGACATCATGAAGGTGATCAATCAGTTTTAAAACCAGGGGACAGTATTGTGATTGATATGGGTGGACTGTATCAAGGATATTGTAGTGATATGACAAGAACAGTTTTCTATAAAGAAGCTAGTGAAGAACAAAGAAAGGTTTATGAAATCGTTAAGCAAGCGAACGAGGCTGCTGAGGCAATAATTAAGCCGGGTGTGCGATTATGTGATATTGATAAAACAGCACGAGATCTTATTACTGAAGCTGGTTATGGGCCAAATTTTAATCATCGTTTAGGGCATTTCATTGGCAGAGATGTTCATGAATATGGAGACGTTTCTGCAGCTTTTGATATGGAAGTACAAGAAGGTATGATTTTCTCTATTGAACCGGGTATTTACATTCCAGATGAATTTGGGGTTAGAATAGAAGACCTTGTTTTGGTCACAAAGGATGGTTGTGAAGTCTTAAATGCATATCCTAAAGATTTATTAATTATAGGTTAGGAATATCATGGAGTCTACTTAGCAGATTGGCTATGTAGACTTATTTTTTTTCCAGAATTTTTATAATAGTGGTATTAGTATGAGATTCATTGTAAATCTCAAACTTGGTTATGAAAATTTTCCCTCTTTGAATATAGTAATGGGCGACAGCATTTCTAGCTGCCGCCATTGATTACTTGAACGTTGACTGGTACATCGAGCTTTGCTATTGACTTGATGATGATTTTTTCAATAGGTGCATCAACTGTTCTTGATATATCAATCGAAGTTTTAATGATGGATTATGTTGAGCTTTTTCTAAACACATAATTGTTTCTGGTGCACACCAACTATTTTTATTAGTGGCTCTTGGGTTAATCTTTTTAATTGTCTATTTTTTCATTGACATTCAAATTTAGCTATATTCATTCCTCACTATCATCTGCTTGTTCATCATGGGCATAGCGATGTAATAAATATTCAGAAAGAAATACATAATGGATATCATAATCATTGTAGCGATTAAAGTATATTTAATTTTCTAAAACTCTTTCCTTAACAAAAAGTATAAGTACTACAAAAATGAATGAAAACGTTCATCCATCAAAGTTCCTGCCTTTTTCCCTCGTAATAAAATCAAAAGAATAGGGAAAAAGCAGAAGGAAAAACACTGCCATTCAATGAGCATGCCTAGAAGTCTATAAAATCCAAAAGTCTCAATAAGTCCAACAGTTGCGTGTAATGGTTTTCTTGTCTATCGACGAATAATAATCAAAATAGGAATTTCTTGGTTTTTATACAAAAATAAACACGGAAACCGTGTTTATTCATGTGCATTTGAGTTTTCTTTGTATTTATTACTGAGTAAACCATCTTCAGCACTATGATCAGCTTGCTGATTTTGATTATAACCTTGGTAATGGTTATTTCGTTTGTTTTTTGATTTTTTGTGACTCATGTCTTCCTCCTTTTTCTATTGACATTATTAGTATGTGTAGTTTGAAAAAAAATATTAATTTTTTTTATAGATACAATACTTTTTTTAAAATTTATGCTAGAATAGGAACGAGGTGACATATATGTACTATTTTATAGGAATTAAAGGTTCTGGTATGGCTTCTTTAGCAACAATTCTTTATGATTTGGGATATGAAGTTGCCGGAAGTGATATTGATAAATATATTTTTATTGAAGATGAATTAAGACGTCGGAATATTCCCATTTATTCTTTCGATAAAAATAATATCAAAGATGGTTATGATGTAATCATTGGAAATGCATTTGATGAGTCTAATGATGAAGTTCGTGCTGCGTTGGATAATCCTCATGTTAAAACACATACTTATTATGATTTTTTAGCACATTTAATGGATCAACATGTATCTATTGGCATTGCTGGTACACATGGAAAAACAACAACAACTGGGATGGTTTATCATTTATTTAAAGAATATGACAAAACATCAGTATTGATTGGTGATGGAACAGGACATGGAGTTGCTAATAGTCGTTATTTTATTAGTGAGACATGTGAATATCAAGATCATTTTCTTCATTATTATCCAACTTATGCTGTTATTAATAATATTGAAATGGATCATGTGGATTATTTTAAATCTATGGAACAATATAAGAAGTCATTTGAGCAGTTTGCTAATCAAGTGAAAGATATAGTCATTATATGGGGTGATGATCCACATTTACCACATTTACATTATACAAAACGTGTTTTGAAATTTGGAACTGGTGATAATAATGATATTGTAGCTAAAAATATTATTAATAATGATCATGGTTTATCATTTGATGTTTATATTCATGGTGATTTGTTTGGACATTTTGCTTTACCATTTTATGGAATGCATATGTTATATAATTCTTTGGCTGCTATTACTTTAGGTTATTTAGAGAATATGGATGTTGATTATATTCAAAAACGTTTAGCAACCTTTGAAGGTGTAAAACGTCGTTATACAGTGAAAAAAGTTGGGAACAATATTTATGTTGATGATTATGCCCATCATCCAACAGCTATTCGCTACGTCATTGAGGCAACACGTTCACGTTATCCAGGTAAGAAAATTGTCGCAGTGTTTCAACCAGATCGTTTTTCAAGAGGACTTCGTTTTGCGAAAGAATTTGCAGAAGCAATGGACTTAGCAGATTATCCATTCTTTGTTCATTTTCCTGAAAATGCAAAGAAAGAAGAAGGAATCGATATTGATATTTATGATATAGCAAAATACAATTCGCGTGCGGTGGTTATTCATGAAGATGATGAGGCTGTACGTTTATTAGCAAAATATGAGGGTGTTGTTTTCTTATTTATGAGTAGTAAAGATATTTATAAATTAGAAGATATGGTGATTGCTTATAAAGAATCAAGCTGTTGAATCTTTTTTATACAGGAAATTTATGGTACAATATGTGTGAAACTAAAGCGTGCATTGCATGAGAAATATCATATATTTTCTCATACGATGCAAAGGTTAAAAACAACAGAAAGGAGTTTTTATGAACGATGCAAAATTAGTCTGCTTATGTATTTTGATTTTATCTGGAGCATTTACTTTGTTAAGTTTAGGTTTTTTATTGCTGAGAATTGCGGGTGTTGTGAAAGAGTCGACTATTTTAATGACAATGCTTGAGACAACGATTCAAAAATCAAATAAAATTCTAGATGATGTTAATCATAAACTGAAAATGTTGGATGCACCTGTTGAATTAGTGAGTGGCGTATTTTCTAAAGGTGGGTTAAAAACGACTTTATTAGCAAGTTTTGGATTTTTTACATCTTTATTTAGAAAGAAAAAATAAAAGGAAAGGTGAATAAGATGAAATTAGGAAAATTTATTGTAGGACTTGGTATTGGTGCAGTTGCCGGTTTGTTGTTTGCCCCTAAAAAAGGGAGTGAATTAAGAGAAGATTTAAAAAATAGTTCATTAAAGGCATATGATCAATTAAAGAATTTAACAAAAGAAGATATTGAAGTCATGTTAGGTCAAACAATTGAAACTGTTAAAAAATCAGTGGATGAGTTTGATATGGATGATTTTAAAGAAACAACAAAAACAAAATTAAGCGAATTAGAGGCTAAACTTGAAGAATTTGCTCAAAAGATTAAAGAAACAGATCAATATATGCAAATTAAAGAAAGTATTGTTGATTTAAGTGAAAAAGTGAATTCCAAATTAAATGAGGTTAAAACAAAAGTAGTAGATTCAACTTTAAGTGAAGAAGATATTGAAAAGTTAGAAAATGAAATCGATGATGTTGAAGACAAATTAGAAGAAATGATTGAAGAAATCAAAGAGTAATATGGTGAAAAAAGCGGCTGTAACGATTTATGATGTTGCTAGAGAAGCAGAGGTTTCTCTAGCGACTGTTTCACGTGTCATTAATGGATCGAGTGTAGTGAGGTCTGAAACACGTGAACGTGTTTTAGAAGCTATTCAACGTTTAGATTTCAAACCCAATCAAATTGCAAGAGGACTTGCAACAAGTAAAACAACGACTATTGCAATTGTATTTCCGCAATCTCTTTTTGCCCATGTTAAAGATATGATCGGTGGTATTGGAGATACGAGTCGTCGTTTAGATTATAATGTAAGTATTTATACAACTGATGAAATAGGTGATGGGAATCCTATTGAAACAGTTATTGAAAAAGTTGTAAAATCACGTGCTGATGGTGTGATTTTATTTAATAATGAAGATATTGAAAAAGAAATTGAGTTAGTAAAAAAATATAAAATTCCTTCTGTTGTCATTGGTTATTGTGTTTCTGATGATTATATCGGTTCAATATTTGTTGATTCTAAACAGATTGCTTATGATATTGTGGAACAATATTTGAAACAGAATAAGACGGATATTATATTTGTAAGTCCTAAACAAAACTTGATAAAAACGGATGATATGATCAAAGGAATTCAAGAAGCTTATCAAAAATATGGTTATGAATTTCATACAGATAGTCAGATCGTTGATACGTCTACGCGTTATGAAAAGAGCTATCCACAATTTTTAGAATACTTTAAAAATCATAAACATGATCTTGTTTTTACAGGGTATGATAAGGAAGCTGTAGCTGTGGTTAATGCAGCAACGGATAATGGAATTAAAGTTCCTGAGGAGATGGAAGTCATTGGTATGATGGATACCAGTTATGCTTTGATTTGTCGTCCGACATTAACATCTATTCATGTTCCTGTTTATGATATGGGTGCTTTGGCAGTTCGTTTGCTAACGAAGATTTTAAATGAAGAGAACATTGATACAAAGGAAGTTGTACTTCATCATCTCTTAATGAAAAGAGAAACAACATTATTATAAAGATAAAATGATTTATGGATGAGGAAAAAATGAGACAGTATTGGATGGATATGAAATCTTTTTTATGTTATCAAATGGGTTTGTTTTCATTTTAGGAAGTTTATGTGGTTTTATATAGCAGCATTGTTCCATTTATCCATTCATTATGTAACATCTTTCCGGCTAGAAAATCATTGGATTATTTATTTGTTGCGAGTTTGTTGATTGTCTTTTTATATTATTGTGTGCATTTGAATAATCAACTTGCAACAAATGCAATCATCGAATCAGTTGTCAGTAAAATCACGTCCTGTTCTTTTGGCATTGTTTATTTTTAGTGACAGTGATTACACATTTGTGGGGAGGATAAAGTGGACGTGAAGGGGGCTGCTTTATAGATTGGTGGTTCTTTTACGACATTTTTAGGAAAAGTGTTTTACGTCGATAAAAGCGAAATGTCAATGTTAATTATGTGTGAGATGAGTGCTGTTTTTTTCTGTATATTTGAAACACCTATTACAGCAACTTTAATGGAAGTTGTGAGTGTTGGTGTTTTCTATTATACAGCTTTGGCACTTTGTTTATGCATTGGATACCGCTTTGCCTGTAACTGCTAGATAGGTTGTTTAATTGCTTATTTTTCAGTTATTTTTGTTTTAATGATGCATTTTATTCATAAATTGTTTCAACATTTTTTTCTTAATTTTTATTGACGAGTTATTGTTGAAGATACAATATATGGAAGTGTTATTTCTTATGATTTTTTGTTGAAAGCTATATTTACTGTAATAACTATTGGTTGTGGTTTTAAAGGTGGAAAAATTGGTCCAACTTTCTTTATTGGCTCAATGCTAGGTTATATATTAAGGTCACTTATTGGGATGTATCCTCATGTGTGTAGCTCTAGGGTTGGTGGCTATGTTTAGTTTTTATCAAGCACAAAAGATTGTTTACTCAAAAACATCACTTGAATTTATTAATAAAAACGCTCAATAAAGGATTTTCTAGTTGACTTCATTTTAAAAATTTAATATGATGTTTATACGGCGTTGAAGGAGACAGGTGTTATATTGATGTGTTGTAGAGAGTCTATGGCTGGTGAAAATAGACCAATAGATATAACAAATACACTCTGGAGCTTCTAAGTGCAAAGCTTAGACGGTGAAATCATCGTTATCAACAAAAGAGTGTATGCAGATGCATAAATAAAGGTGGTACCGCGAGAATTCGTCCTTTGAGAAGAATTCTTTTTTTATTATAAAGGAGGCAATTATGAATATTTATGATGAATTAGTATGGAGAGGATTAATTAAAGATATCAGTTCTCCGGATTTAGAGGAAAAATTAAATAATGGAGGAATGACGTTTTATATTGGAACTGATCCGACGGGTGATAGTTTACATATAGGGCATTTTTCTTCTTTTTTAATCAGTAAGAGACTAAAAGATGCAGGACATAATCCGATTTTATTGATTGGTGGAGCAACAGGACTTATTGGAGTTCCTAAACCTGATACTGAAAGACCAATGATCACTAAGGAAGAAGTTCAGCATAATTTTGACTGTTTAAAAAAGCAGGCAGAAGATCTATTTGGATTTGAAGTTGTAAATAATTATGATTGGTCAAAAGATTTAAATTTTATTGATTTTTTAAGAGATTATGGAAAATATTTTAATGTTAATTATATGTTAAACAAAGATATTGTGAAGAAAAGATTAGATTTAGGTATTACTTATACTGAATTCTCTTATATGATTATGCAAGCAATGGATTTTTATTGGTTATATGAAAATAAAAACTGTCATTTACAAGTTGCCGGTCAAGACCAATGGGGAAATATTACTGCTGGTATTGAATTAATTAGGAAGAAAACAGGACAAGAAGCTTATGGTTTTACAATGCCATTATTAACAAAAAGTGATGGAACAAAGTTTGGAAAAACGAATGGACATGCAGTATGGTTGGATGCGAAGAAGACATCACCTTATGAAATGTATCAATTCTTTATTAATTCTGAAGATGATAAAGTTATTGACTATTTAAAATTCTTAACCTTCTTATCTAAAGAAGAGATTGAAGAATTAGAAGAAAAAAATCGTAAGCAACCACATTTAAGAGAAGCTCATAAGGCTTTAGCAAAAGAAGTGATTACATTTATTCATGATGACGAAGCATATCAAGAAGCAGTTGAAATCAGTCAGATGTTATTTTCTGGAAAAATTCAAAATTTAACTCTTGAACAAGTCAAAGCATGTTTCAATGGAGTCCCAAGTGTTGATATGGAAGAAGATATGCAAATTTTAAATGCATTGGTTAAAGTGGGAGCTGCTTCTTCTAATCGTGAAGCAAGACAATTCGTAACGGGTGGTTCTGTATTAGTTAATGGTGAAAAAGTGACAGATGTTGGCTTTATCATCTCAAAGGAAAATGCTTTTGGACATCAAGCAACTGTCATTAGACGTGGGAAGAAAAACTATTATGTCATTAATCATAAGTAGGTGAAAGTCATGAAAAAAATCTTATGTTTTCTTTTATGCTTAGGATTATTGACAGCTTGTCATCAAACATCAAGCAAGATTGAAGCACAAAATGGTGATGTTGTCAATATAGATTATGTTGGTAAATTGGATGGTGTGGCTTTTAGTGGTGGAACTGCTCAAGGTGCTCTTTTGGAGTTGGGTTCTGGAACATTTATTGATGGTTTTGAAGATCAGTTAATTGGGGTTGAGCAGGCCCAACAAAAAACAATAACAGTAACTTTCCCTTCACAATATGGGTCTGTTTATATTGATGGTGAAGAAGTTGATTTGTCAAATCAAAATGTTATTTTTGAAGTTGGTGTTAATCATGTTTATCGAGAAGCAAATGGGCAGTAAGCTCATTTTTTATCAGTCATCAATGAGAACGAAAAAGATTTTCATTTTTTTTATCTTGTGATATACTTACAAAAGGTGATAAAAATGAATGGAATTTTATTGATTCATAAACCGACTGGAATGACCAGTCATGATGTAGTGAATCAGATTCGAAAAATATTGCATACTAGGAAAGTAGGGCATTGTGGAACGTTGGATCCTGATGCTACTGGAGTATTGGTTTTATGTATAGGAAAAGCGACAAAAGCATTGCAGTTTTTAATGAGTGAAGAAAAAGAATATATTGCGACTCTTTCTTTAGGTAAGTCAACAAATACCTTTGATGCCAGTGGCAAAGTGCTTGAAGAAAAGACATTTTATGGAGTTGAAAATGTTGCTGAGACTTTTCAATCTTTTGTTGGTAAACAAAAGCAGATGCCGCCGCTTTATTCGGCTATTAAAGTGAATGGAAAAAAACTTTATGAATATGCCAGAAATGATCAGGAAGTTCATGTTGAACCTAGGGATATTGAAATTAAAGAAATAGAAGTTCTAAAATGTGAAAATCAGGAAATTACATTTAGAGTTTTATGTTCGAAAGGAACTTATATACGTTCTTTATGTGTTGATATTGCGGAAAAATTAGGGTATCCAGGACATATGTCACAGTTGATTCGAACACAGTCTGGTAACTTTAGAATTGAAGATTGTGTGAGTATAGAGGATGTTGTACAAGGTCATTATCGTTTGCTTTCTTTGGAAGAAGCTTTTTCGCATTTTGAAAAATATATTGTTGATGATGAAAATATTGTGATTCATGGAAAATTAATTGAAAGTGATCTTGATCATCAGGTTGTTGTTGTGAATCAGCAAGGGAAGGTTTTAGCAGTATATGGACCTAATGGCCATGGACAATTAAAAAGTATAAGGGGTTTATTTTAATGCAAGTAATATATTTAAAAGGTCAACAATTGAATATTGAACAGCCGGTTTGTGTGGCTTTGGGTTTTTTTGATGGGTTACATGTTGGCCATATGGCTCTTGTTGAACAAGTGATTCGTATTGCTAATCAAAAGAGTTATCGAAAAGCATTAATGACTTTTGATCATTATCCTTTATATGTTCTTGGAAAAGTAAAAGAAGAGCATTATTTGACTTCAATGAATGATCGGATACATCTTTTAGAAAAAATGGATATTGATTATCTTTTTGTCATTGAATTTCATAAAGAAGTTGCTGCTCTTTCGCCACAGGCATTTATCCGTGATTATTTACAGAATTGTCATGTTCAACATGTTGTATGTGGTTATGATTTTCGTTTTGGTGCAAAAAATCAAGGAACTATTCAGATGTTACAAGAATGTCCGCTGTTTGATGTGACAGTCGTTAACAAAGTGATTTATCAAGGTGAAAAAATCTCTTCTTCATGTATTCGTCAGGCTTTACAACAAGGACACATTGATAATATAAGCGCTTTATTAGGGCGTCATTATTGCATTACTGGTAAAGTGATTCGGGGAAGACACATAGGTCACAGTCTTGGCTTTCCAACTGCGAATATTCAATACGGTTCTTATTTTTTGCCTAAGAATGGTGTTTATATTGTTAAGGTTCATATGAATGAAAAAAATTATATGGGAATGTGTAATATTGGTTATAATCCAACGTTTACGGCTTTAGAAAAGAAATCATTAGAAGTCAATATATTAGATTTTGACGGGGATATTTATGGTCAAAAGGTGAGTGTTGTTTTTTATCAGATGTTACGTGATGAAAAAGCTTTTTCATCAAAAGAAGATTTGATTCAACAATTACATCATGATCAACAACAAGTCCGATTATATTTTCAAAGAGAATCATCCGAATAAATCAAAAATACTTGAGAGTATATTTGATTTATTTTTGCTTAATGAGTATGATACAATAAAAAGTGAGGAGTGATACGATGAATTTAGATAAATTTTTAAATCCGCAACAAAAAGAAGCTGCGACTTATTTAGATTCGCATTTACGAATTATTGCCGGAGCCGGAAGTGGAAAAACGAGAGTATTAACCTATCGTATTGCTTATTTAATTGAAGAAATTGGTATCGAACCAAGACATGTTTTAGCAATTACTTTTACTAATAAAGCAGCTAATGAAATGAAAGAAAGAGTTGTCAAACTTTTGGGTGATTACGCATCAGGAGCTTTATTGTGTACCATTCATTCATTATGCGTACGTATTTTAAGACAACATATAAATGCTTTGAATTATCCACATCAATTTATTATTATGGACGAAGAAGATCAAAAGTCTTTATTAAAGAAAATTTTTAAAGAGCGACAAATTGATTCAAAATCTTTAAGTGTTAAAAGTTGTCTTCATTTTATTTCTAGCTGTAAAATTGCCCGAGTTGATCCGCAGCGAGCTATTGAATTGGCTGGTGATTATATGATCGAACGAAAGAAAGCTATCGCATATCTGGACTATGAAAAATATAAAGAAGAACATTTTATGCTGGATTTTGATGATTTGTTATTGAAAACATTGGAACTGTTTGAAAAGTTTCCTGATATTTTAGAAAAATGGCAAAGAAAGTTTCAATATATTCATGTTGATGAATTTCAAGATGTCAGTGAAATCGATTATCAATTAATTAAGTATTTATCAGGGCAAGCAACGCTCTGTGTTGTTGGTGATCCTGATCAGACAATCTATTCTTTTAGGGGATCAGATATTCATTTTATTCTTCATTTTGAAAAAGATTTTCCTGGAACCAAAACAATTTTCTTGAATCGTAATTATCGTTCAACTAAAAATATATTAGACATTTCTAATAATTTGATTAGAAAAAACAAAAACAGATTAGAAAAGGATCTATATACTGAAGCAGAAGCAGGCGCAAATATTATTCATTATTCAGGTATAAATGAAGAAGCGGAAGCAACATTTGTGTGCGATACGATTGAAAACATTATTCGTACTGTTGAAGGTGTGAATTATCATGATTTTGCGATTTTATATCGTGCGAATTATTTATCACGTGCTTTTGAACAAAAGCTGATTCAAAGACAAATTGATTATAAAATTTTTGGTGGGTTAAAGTTCTTTAATCGTAAAGAAATTAAAGATGCTTTGAGTTATGTGCGTTTAATGGTTAATCAGGATGATTTATCTTTCGAAAGGATTATCAATGTACCATCAAGAGGGGTTGGTACTAAGACTTTACAAAAGATTCAAAATAAAGCAATTGAATATGGTATTTCAAATTATGAAGCTTTATGTTTGTTTGCAAATGAGATCGGTCTTTCTGGAAAAGTCAAAAAACAATTGAGTGAATTTATAAAAAGCATTGAAAAAGCGAAAGCTTCTTCTTTACCATTGCCAGATGTCTTTGAACAATTATTAACAGATGTCGGATATTTTGAAATGTTGCGACACGATCAAGATGAAAATCGAATACAAAATATTATGGAGTTAAAAAATTCTTTACGTCATTATGTTGATACTCATTCTGATACACCTCATTTTGAAAGTTATTTACAAGATATTGCTTTATATACTTCTCAAGATGATGTTTATGATGAAGAATTTGTTTCGTTAATGAGTATTCATATGTCTAAGGGTTTAGAATTTGATTATGTTTTTGTGGTCGGTTTATCAGAAGATGTCTTTCCAAGTTTTCGAAGTGCATCAGAAGGTGGTGATGAGGGTCTTGAAGAAGAAAGACGTTTGGCTTATGTTGCTTTTACCCGTGCCAAGAAATGCCTTTATTTAACAGATAGTCAGGGTAATAGTTATTTAACGAATTCGCCTAAAATTTCATCACGTTTTATTGATGAGATTGGTCGAGATCATGTTGAACATACGGGAAATCCTTCACAATTTAAAACAAAACAATATGTTCAAATAAGACCAACTGTTAAAGAAATGATTGGTGATAATCATGTTGATAAATGGAAAAAAGGTGATTTTGTTGAGCATGATGTTTTTGGTAAAGGGGTTGTTGTTAAGGTGAATGGAAACATGATTGACATAGCTTTTTCCATGCCTTATGGTATCAAAACATTAATGGCTCATCACAAAGCTTTACATAAATTATTACATTAATCAGGATTTTTCCTGATTTTTCTTATTTAATAAAATATGTAAGATAGTAGAATTTTGATGTTTATATTTTCATTAGGAATGATTTTTGATATAATGAGTCAATGAAATGGAGTGGATCAAGATGTCAATGGAAAGACTACAAGAGATTAAAAAATTATTAAATGAATATAATTACCAATATTATGTATTAGATAATCCAACGGTTTCAGATCAAGAATATGATCGCTTGATGCAAGAATTACAGAGTATTGAAGCCAAGCATCCTGAATGGGTGACTCCAGATTCTCCTAGTCAGCGTGTTGGAGGTCAAGTTTTAGATAGCTTTAGAAAAGTTACACATCAAAGGATGATGTTGTCTTTAGGTAATATTTTTAATGAAGATGAATTACGTGCATTTGATGATCGTATTAGAAATGTTTATCCACAGGTTGAATATGTATGCGAATTGAAAATAGATGGATTAGCTGTTTCACTTGTGTATGCTAATGGTCAATTAGATTATGGAGCAACGCGTGGCGATGGAACTGTTGGTGAAGATATTACACATAATGTCAAGACTATCAAGTCTATTCCTCTTTCTATTGATTATGACGGTGATTTAGAAGTGCGTGGAGAAATTTATATGCCCAAAAAATCATTTCAGGAATTAAATAAGCAAAGAGAAGCAAATGGTGAATCATTATTTGCTAATCCACGTAATGCAGCAGCAGGAAGTGTTCGTCAGCTTGATTCTAGTATTGCTGCTAAACGAAAGCTTGATGCTTTTCTTTATATGGTACCAACAGCAGCAGAAGTTGGATGTACGACACATAAAGAAGCTTTAGATTATATTAAGAAATTAGGATTTAAAATCAACCCATTAACAAGGGTTTGTACGAATGTTGATGAAGTTTGGACTTTTATTGAGGAAATGACAGCCAAAAGAGCATCATTGCCTTATGAAATTGATGGTATTGTTATTAAAGTGAATAATTTAGAATGGCAGGAACGTTTAGGTTATACGGCTAAGGTTCCTAAATGGACAGTTGCGTACAAATTTCCTGCTGAAGAAGTCGTAACAAAACTTAAAGATATTTTATTTACAATTGGGAGAACAGGTCAAATTACTCCTAATGCTGTTTTAGAACCTGTACGTGTGGCAGGAAGTACAGTGCAACGGGCAACTTTACATAATGGAGATCATATTTTACATAAAGATATTCGGGTTGGTGATTATGTTGTTGTAAGAAAAGCGGGTGATGTTATTCCTGAAGTCGTATGTTCTTTAAAAGAAAGGCGTGATGGGACCGAAAAGAAATTTAAGATGATTGATGTATGTCCATATTGTGGTAGTCGTCTTGTAAGGAAGGATACTGAAGCTGCTTATTATTGTTTAAATGAGCATTGTGATTTTAAAAAAATTGAAAGAATTATTCATTTTGCCTCTCGTGATGCTATGAATATTGAAGGTTTAGGGGAAAAGATTATTGAACAATTTTATAATCTTGGTTTTGTTAAAAGAATAGAAGATATTTATAATCTTTATCAACATAAAGAAGAAATTATGGAAATTGAAGGTTTTGGTCAAAAATCAATGAATAATTTGATTGCAGCTATTGAAAAGAGTAAAGGAAATTCTATGGAAAAGTTGTTATTTGGATTGGGGATTAAAGGAATTGGAGCAAAGATGGCAGATAATCTTTCTAAGGAGTTTCAAAGCATGGATGCTTTACTTGATGCCAGTTCAGCAAAACTTTTATCTATTAAAGATATTGGTGAAACTATTGTTCAGTCAATTAATCGTTTTAAATATGATCCTCAGGCCATGGAAATGATTCAGAATCTTAAAAAGCTTGGTTTGAATATGACGTATTTAAAAGATACATCATTATTGCAAGAAAGTATTTTTCATGATAAAACTGTTTGTGTAACCGGGACTTTAGAGCTAATGACACGTAAAGAAATAAAAGAATATCTTACAAGATTAGGAGCTAATGTAACCGGAAGTGTTTCAAAGAAAACGGATTATCTGATTTGTGGGAAGGATGCCGGAAGTAAGCTTGAAAAAGCTCAAACTTTAGGTGTGAAAGTGTTAAGTGAAGAGGAATTCAAGAAGGAGGTTCAGTTATGAAAAAAATAATTGTCATTTTATCCATGGTTTTAATGCTTGTCGGTTGTCAAAGCGCAATAGATCAGATTCAAGAACAAACAAGCAGTAGTACTGCTTCAATGGATTCCTTTGGGGGTTCTTATTATAAGATCATTGCAAGTGATGGTAGTGAATTACGCGAAGATTTTTATTTAAGTTATGGAAATAGCAATGATTTTATGACGATTGGGAGAGGATTACAGATTTTATCATCAAGCTATTTTTCAACGAGTAGTTATTATATGAGTGATGGGCAATATCTTGATTTAAGCATGCAAAATCAAATGCTTGGTAGATCAAGTGAATATTCGATTCAACCGCCAGAAGGAACAGAAATTGAAAATGTCAGTGATCCAACTATGGTTCAATCTATTCAAGAACAAGATTACTATGTGAAAAGTGGAAATTCTTATACTTTAAAAGGTGTTTCTTTTGCGATTGTCATTGAACCACGTGATAAACAGAATCAAGCTTTAACAACGTCAATGAGTGATGCAACTATTGAAGCTTATGGTGAAGAATGTATTTCATTGTTCTATAATGTGATTAGAACAGCTGAAGAATTTGAAGATATTAAAGATTTACCAATATTAATTACGGTTTTCCGTGCTACCGATAATACTTCTAGTACGATTGATGGAAATTACATTTTAGAATGTTATTGTGAAAATGGTTTGGGTGAAATTACAACTGTTGATCATGAAAATGTTTTATTTACGAGTACACGTGCTGAAGAACTTGATAAAACAACATATACTGAATTTACTGCGATTAAAACATCTTTAAAAGATGCCGCTATTGAAGCTGCTGGTTTTGTTGGAGAAGCAAGATATATTGATGGAACAATTCAATCAATGGTGATTACGGCTAATTTAAATGTGAAGACTGCAACAGAATTAATGTATTTAACTTCATTGATTGCTGATGCGATTGATTCTGGATTCACTTATGACTTTGATATCAAAGTTTTAGTTAAGACACAAGATGACCTAGAAGCAATCATTATTAAAGAAAAAGGCCAAAGTGCAAAGAGTTATGAATTATATTAGAGGAATGACCATGGATGAAAAAGTAAAAATATTAAGACAATTAGCATATCAAACAATGTTTGAAATCAGTGATGAAGAAATGCCGGCTTTTATTGAAGAATATGATATCTTTATGAGTCATGTAAAGGCTTTAGCGGTCATTGATACAGAAGGGATAGAACCGCTTGCCTTTCCTTATGAAATAGAAACAACTTTTTTAAGAGAAGATCAAGCAACACAAATGATCACACGGGAAGAAGCTTTAAAAAATTGTCATTCTGTCCAAGATCATCAAATCAAAGTTCCAAAGGTTGTGTAGTTCATGAAAGTATATACAATTGAAGAGCTTCATAAATTATTGCAATTTCAACAATTTGATTCTAAAGAGTATTATGATCAATTGTTTGAGGAAGCTCAGTTCCAACAAAAGCGTTTGAATGCATTTGTAACAATAACGAAAGAAAGAGCATTTGAAGACTTAAAAAAAGCTGATTTTCATTCATTATTAAGTGGAGTACCTTATGTTTTAAAAGATAATTATAACACCAAGGGAATTAGAACAACGGCCTCAAGTCGTATGTTAGCTGATTATGTGCCTGTTTTTAATGCCCATGTTGTTGATTTATTAACCCAGCAAGGAAGTTGTCTTGTTGGGAAAGCATCAATGGATGAATTGGCAATGGGCGGAACGAATCGTAGTGCCTTCAGTGGTCCTGTATTTAACCCATGGGATTCTTCTAGGATTGCTGGAGGGTCTTCTGGTGGAAGTGCAGCTTTAGTTGGCTGTGGACTGGTTCCTTTTGCTTTAGGAAGCGATACTGGAGACTCAATTCGTAAGCCAGCAGGTTTTTGTGGAATTGTGGGCTTTAAACCGACGTGGGGACGTATTTCACGTTATGGCTTGATTCCTTATGCTTCTAGTTTAGATACTGTTGGGATAATGACACGTAATGTTCGTGATATGGCTATTGTAAGCGAAGCTTTAGCTGGACGTGATGAACGTGATATGACTTCAAGCATCAACGAAGTTCCTCGCTATTTAGACAATTTAAATAATGATATCAAGCATTTAAAAATTGCTGTTTTAAAGCCAGTAAGTGATGAAATCAGAAATCCTCAAATGAAAGCAAATTTGAATAAGGTGATCGATCTTTTAAAAGAGCTTGGAGCCACTGTTAAAGATGTTACTCTTTCAACAGAACTCATGCGTGCTATTTTACCGACTTATACAATTATTGCTAATGCTCAAGCAACAAGTAATCACGCCTGTTTAGATGGCATTAAATATGGATATCGTGAAGATGGCAAGACAACTGAAGAAGTTATGATTCATTCACGTACGCGTGGTTTTGGGGAACATATTAAACGCCGTTTTGTTTTGGGAAATCTCGCTCTAGCAACAGAAAATCAGGAAAAAATGTTTAGAAAAGCTCAAAGAGTGAGACGATTGATTGTAGATGCATTATCTCAGATATATGAGGATTATGATTTGATTTTAACGCCTAATAGTGGTACAATTGCACCACGAGTAGATGAAGCAAATGATGATCGTTTGAGTGATGAATATCTGATATTAGAAAATCATCTTATTTTAGGAAATTTTGCTGGATTGCCGAGTCTTACCTTACCAAGTGGTTTTGTTGATGGTATGCCTGTTGCAATAAATCTGATGGGTCGTCTTTTTGAAGAACAGACTGTTTTAAATTGTGCTTATGCCTTGGAAGAGGTATTAGGCTTTAGAAATCAATATTCAAGGGAGGGCTAGATGTGAATTTTGAACAAGTGATTGGTTTGGAAGTTCATTGCGAATTAAAGACCCATTCGAAAATGTTTTCGGCTGCTCCAGTGACTTTTGGTCAAAAACCAAATACAATGGTCAATGAAGTTGATTTAGGTATGACAGGAACAATGCCTGTTGTCAATAAACGAGCTGTTGAATTTGCTATAAGAGTTTGTTATGCTTTACATATGGAGATTGATGAATTGCTATGCTTTGATCGCAAGAACTATTACTATTCTGATTTGCCGAAAGGTTTTCAAATCACACAAAATCAACATCCTATTGGCAAAAATGGTTATTTAGATATAGAAGTTGATGGAAAAATATCACGTATTTTGATTGATCGATTGCATTTAGAAGAAGATACTGCTAAACAATGCCATTATGATGACTATTCTTTAATAGATTATAATCGAGCTGGGATACCATTGATAGAAATTGTCAGTGGACCATATATAAGAAGTGGAGCACAGGCTGCTGCTTACTTAGAAAAGTTGAGACAAATTCTTGTTTATAGTGAAGTTTCTGATGCCAAAATGGAAGAAGGATCAATGCGTTGTGATATAAATATTTCACTGCGTCCTTATGGGAGTTGTGAGTTTGGGACGCGAACAGAAATTAAAAATTTGAATTCTTTTTCCAATGTTCAAAAGGCTATTGAATATGAAGCATATAGACAAGAGAATATTTATCTTCAAGGTAAAGAAGTATTACAAGAAACAAGGCGATTTGATGAAAACTCTAAAACAACAGTTTTGATGCGTGCTAAGGGAGATGCCGTTGATTATAAATATTATAGAGAACCCAATATTTTACCTATTTGTTTATCTCATCAATGGGTTTTGGAGATTCAAAAACATTTACCTATGTTAGCAGATGAAAGAGAAAAGAAATATATTGAAGAACATGGATTATCTCAAATGGATGCACATGTTTTGGTCGCAAGTAAAGAAATTGCTGATTTTTATGAAGAAACAGTGTCTATTTATCCACAATATCAACTTGTTTGTCATTGGTTGTTGGGAGATGGACAGGCTTATTTTAATAAAAATCATTGTACAATAACAGAAACCAAACTTTCCCCTGTTCATCTTGCAAAAATGGTTCAATTAATTGATAAAGAGGTTATTTCAACAAAACAAGCGAAGGTTGTTTTTGAATGTTTAATGGTTGATGAACGAGATCCGGAAATCATTATTGAAGAAAAGGGAATGAAACAGATTTCTGATGAAGATACATTAAAAAATATCATATGTGATATTTTAGATAATCATGAACAATCTGTTCATGATTATACAAATGGAAAAAAAAGAGCATTAGGATTTCTTGTGGGACAAGTTATGAAACAAACGCATGGACAAGCGAATCCAAAAATGACGAATCTGCTTTTAATTCAGATGTTGGAGGAAAGAACAAAATAATATTCTATACATTTCTTATGTTTTTTGGTACAATGGGAGAAAGTAGGTGAAGATATGGTAAAAAGATTTCGTTTTGATGATGAAGATAATGTACAAGTTGATGAACAACAACTTTCTCATATTGATGAATTAGAAAATATGAAACAAGATGAACCTTTTCAGGAAGAAGAAGTTTTTAATGATTTAAATGAGGATGAACAATCTATGAAAAAGAAGAAAAAGAAGAAATTTAAATGGAAATGGTGGCATAATGTTCTTGTAATTTTTGGTGTTTGTATAATTGCATTAGCTGTTTACATTTTGGTTATTTCATTGCATGAAGGACCTGTTTATGGCAATCGTTGTGAAGGGATGGTAACAATTTCTCAGGATATACGTGATTCGGCAATTGCTGAAATTAAAGAGACTTATTCTGAAATTGAAGATATTACTTTTGAAATCGCTTGTCGACAATTAAAAGTTGATATAACTTTTGAAGATGGAATGGATACAGAAGAAGCAAAAGAAATTGCTGAAGCATCAGTACAAATATTAGATCGATTGGCTGGTTATACGGTTGAGGACGGAAAAACATATAGTCAATTGTTTGGTACAATTGATAATGTATCACAATATGAAGTGAATTTAATTTTATATTCTAATGATTCAGAAGATTTTCCAATCTATGGAACAAAACATACTCAAAAAGATAGTTTTTCATATACTTTAGCTTCTATTAAAGATGAAGAAAGTTATCAAAAAGCACGAGAGACATTAGAGGATAGTGATGAATAAAACGAGCGTTGCTCGTTTTTTTTGGAGGTTTGTATGAAGAAGAATGATTATATTTATGGAAGATGTATAGATTATACGCATGATGCTCAAGGAATTGTTAAGATTGATGGTTTTCCTGTTTTTGTGAAAAATATGCTTGTTGATGAAGAAGGAAAAATTAAGATTATTAAAGTCTTAAAGAGTTATGCAGTAGGAAGATTGATTGAACTAAGTCAGACAAGTCCTTATCGTCAAGAACTACGCTGTCCTATTTTCAAACAATGTGGTGGGTGTCATATACAACATTTTTCTCCATTAGGGCAACAAGATTTTAAAACCAAAAGAGTAAAAGAAACATTACAAAGAATAGGTCATTGTCATGTTGAGGTCTCGCCTTGTTTGATGATGGAAGAACCATGGTTTTATCGCAATAAGGTTCAAGTTCCTGTTGGTTTGCAAGATCATCATATTGTAACAGGCTTTTATAAACAACATAGTAATGATATTGTTCCTATGGATATTTGTTATATTCAAAATGAAGAACCTAATCACTTAGTGCAAAGAGTAAGGGAATTATTAGAAACTGTTCATGAAAAGCCTTTTGACAAAGTCACTCATCAAGGAAATATTAAACATATTTTGGTCAAATCAGCTTATTATACGCATGAATTAATGTTGGTTTTGATTACTTATCAGGATAGAATTCAAAAGATTGATGATATTGTTTCACATTTGATTATGGAATTTCCTTCGTTAAAGACAATTGTTCATAATATTAATAAAAGACATGATAATGTAATATTAGGTGATAAAATAAAAATCTTATATGGTTCTGGTTATATTGAAGATCAATTGTTAGGAAATACTTATCGTATTTCAACACATTCTTTTTATCAGATCAATCCTATACAAGTTGAAATTCTTTATCAAAAAGCGATTGAATTTGCTCAATTGAAAAAAAGTGATATTGTTATTGATGCATATTGTGGTATTGGAACAATTTCTTTATCATTAGCTCATTATGTTCAAAAAGTTTATGGTGTTGAAATTGTTGAACAAGCCATTCAAGATGCAAAAGAAAATGCCAAAAGAAATCATATTCATAATGTTGAATTTACATGTCAGGATGCTGGAGAATTTATGATTGATTTGACAAAAAAGAATCAGTCTATTGATGTTGTTATAGTTGATCCACCAAGAAAAGGATGTTCACAAGTTTTCTTAAATCAACTCATTCATTTATTACCTAAAAAGATCATTTATATTTCATGTGATGTTGCAACACAAGCAAGAGATATTGCTTATTTACAGAAAATTGGTTATCAGGCCGATATTTGTCAACCAGTAGACATGTTTCCTCATAGTTATCACATCGAGAACATAGTTCGACTGTCATATCAAAAAAATGTTGATAAAACAATATAATTTCAATTATTCTTAGTAAAAAACATTGATTTAAAATCATGATTTTACGACTGTCATTTGTATTTTTGTTATAAAATTAAAGAAAAAAATAGGCACAAAAGTCTCAATCTTGTACAAAGTTTATCTTTATAGTATAATAACTATAAAGTAAATGAAGTTAGCAATAATTTCTTTTTAGAAGGGAGCTATAATAAAAATTAGCATATATTACAGCATATAATATCTATTGTAGAGGAGAATGATCATGCATTTGACATTAGCAACAAATGAGAATCTTGAACAACTTCAAGCGGTTTATCGAGACATTATAGCTAATATGAGCGAAAATGGTATCAATATTTGGAATGATATTTATCCTTGTGAAACATTTTATGATGATATTCAAAATCATTGTTTGTATATTTTATGGAATCAAGATGATATTGTTGGGGCCTTTGCACTTTATCCGTATGCAAATGGTGAAAATGAAGTGAAATGGCATGATTTAAGTGCTCAAGCTTATTATCTTGATCGCTTAGGAGTTAATGTTCATTATTTACATCAAGGCATGGGAAGTGTTATGTTAAGGGAAGCCATGTTACTTGCAAGAAAGATGAGAGGTCAATATTTAAGACTTTTTGTGGTAAAAGAAAATCAACCGGCAATACAACTTTATGTCAAAAATGGGTTTCAAAAAGTTCAAGGCATTTTTCAAGAAAAAATTGATGAGCAGACTATTTTAGATGAGTATGGGTTTGAAATAAAAATTGATGAAACATGAGGTGAGAAGAATGACATATGAAATTATTCAAATAAATGAACAAACGTGGCGAATTGAAGAACAAAATGTAAGATTTTTTCTGTTAACAGGGAAAGATAAAGCATTATTAATTGATAGTGGTATGCATGTAGAAAATGCGAAAGAAATAGCACAATCTTTAACAACATTACCTATTGAATTACTTAATACACATGCTGATAGAGATCATATTGCAAGTAATAAAGAATTTGAACATTTTTATATGCATCCAGCAGAATTATCAAATTTTCATAAAACACAAAACAGACAAGGTACAATCATTCCTGTTTGGGATCAAGATATTTTAGATTTAGGAGATCGACCTTTGGAAATCATTCATATACCTGGTCATACTCCTGGCAGTATAGCTGTATTAGATAAAAAGAATCGGGTTTTAATAAGTGGTGATCCGATTCAAGATGGAGATATTTTTATGTTTGGTATTCAAAGGGAAATTCATGCTTATCAGCATAGTTTGTTGAAACTAAAAAAATACCAAGATCAATTTGATACGATTTATCCTTCACATGGAAATTTTCCGGTGAGTTCACATTTGATCGAACAACTTTATAGTGTTGTTCAACATATGATTAATGGTGAAATCAATTATCAAATAATATCTATTCATGGAAATTCTGTTTATCGTTATGATTTAGGTGTGGCGGCTATTTTATCAGATATTGATTTTCTATCAGATAATGAGATTAAAAAACATTTGACTTGAAGTATGTTCTATTATATGAATGAGTATCGTAGGTGAGCTTTCGTACAATGATAAAAAAGGATGAATCTATGATGTTCAAATCAAAAATGTATTTTACAAAGTAAATAATACCTTTGGACAGACATTACCAAGGTTGATATCATGGATGAAGAAAGTAAAATAGCCTTATCAGTACGTGATGGACTTCATTTGGATGTTAACTATGTAGGAAGTCATATTTAGAATTATGATTCAATGATCGTTTTATTTCATTTTAAAGGTTAACCAATAGGTGGTTTGAGAGGTGTTTTGAAAAATATTTCTATTGATATTGCTTCAGCACATGGTTAGGCTTATATTCATGGCGGATATTTTTCAGACAATTATTGACTATTTTCAAAATCGTATTGTGTTTATTAATGTTATGTGTAATATGTCAGCGGATTGTCGTTGTTGAAAATCTAGCGATAGGAGATATTGGTATTTAAGTTCGACAGCTTTTGTCGCTTTAGATCAAGCTTGTTTAGATTTGATTTATGCCAGTGATGATCTAGGGAAAGCACATTTATTTAATAGAAAGAATTGAATCTTAAAAAAGAACTATCAATCCATTATCATTGATAGTTCTTTTCTCTTAATCTTCTTTTTTGTTTAATGAAAGACCAGTTTGCCATGCTTGACCAACTTTTTCGCCAATAGCATAATAACCATTTTGGAATTGATCAAAGACAAAAGCATTTAATTTTGTTGGATCAACTTTTCCTTCGTCATCTAATACTGATTCATCAGCAAGAACACCAACAATTTCACCGACGACATGAAAACCATAAACTTCATTTTTCGCTTCAACAACTTTGCACTCTAATGTAATTGGGAATTCATCAATAATTGGTGCATTCACTTTTTCGCTTTTAATAGCTGTCATTTTCGTTCTTTCGAATTTATCTTCTACATTATTCCCGCTGGCAATACCAAAATAATCTGCTTCAGCAATATGTGGTATATCAGCAATACTAAGAGTGAAAGCACCAGTTTTCTTAATATTATCTGATGTTTTGTGTCTTTCACCAATATTTAATGAAACCATGTTACTTGCACAAATTCCACCCCATGCCATGTTCATAACATCAACGTGATCGTTTTCATCATAAGTTGCAATCATTAATACTGGCATTGGAAATAAATAAGGTTTGATACCTAGATCTTTTTTCATAAAGATACATTCTCCTTTTCTTTGTTTTTTTTTAATTATATTATAATAAGTTTATAAAAAATAACAAGTACCCACTTAAAAGATAGGTACTTACCTGTAGGAAAGTATAAAATGATAAACAATATTGAAAAATGCAAATTTTGAAGAAACGGGGTTTAACTATATCTTTTCATTAATTTTAGGAAAATGATTATTCTTTATTGTCTGATGGGATATAAAGTAGTGAGATTTAATGAAAAGATATTGGATAAAACTTTAAGTCAAAATCTTAAATAATTAGAGGTAGATCAATTAATCAAGTGAGAAATTTTTCCTCAGATTCTTTCGAAAGTTGAGTGGTCATTAACTCAATGAGGAGAATCGTTAATAACTGTTTTAGACCAATTATGGATATGGGGAAATGAAAATAGAATATAGTTTTGCATCTTATAATTTATATGAACTTGATATAGTTATTCTTTTTAAAATAAGCTATAATAGAAATGTTAAGGAGTACAAGATTATGATAGATAATAGAATTACAGGATATACTGAATTGATTGGTTTGATTGCTAAACCAATTCGTCATTCAAAATCTCCAATTATGCATAATGCTGCATTTCAAAAATTAAATTTAGATTATGCTTATTTGGCTTTTGAAGTAGATGAAAATGAATTAGAAGATGCTATTAAGGGTTTTAAAGCTTTGCATGTAAGAGGATGGAATGTTTCAATGCCTCATAAGACTACTATCACTCAATATTTGGATCATTTAACACCGGTAGCACAAATGTGTGGGGCAGTGAATACGGTTATTAATGATAATGGGATTTTAACTGGGACAATAACAGATGGAACAGGTTATATGCAATCATTAAAAGATCATCATATTGATATTATTGGAAAAAAAATGACAATTATTGGTGCTGGTGGAGCAGCTACAGCAATATGTATGCAAGCAGCCTTAGATGGTGTCAAAGAAATTGCCATATTTAATCGTCAAGATGAATTTTATAAGAGAGCCTTAAAAAATGTTCAAATCATAAACGAAAGAACCCAATGTCATGCGACTTTCCATGATTTAAAAGATGAAGAGACTTTGAGAAAAGAAATTAGTGAAAGTGTTTTATTTGTTAATGCGACAAACGTTGGGATGAATCCTTTAGAAAATCAAATGATATTACCAAGTATTGATTTTTTGCAAAAAGATATGATTGTGAGCGATGTTATTTATATGCCAGAAAAAACAAAGTTACTTACTGAGGCTGAAAAATTGGGATGTCAGATCGTTAATGGAATGGGAATGATGATATTTCAAGGAGCTGAAGCTTTTCAATTATGGACAGGTCATGAAATGCCGATTGAGACTGTGAAAGAGGTATTAGGATTATAAGATGGAAATGTTAGATATCGTGGATGAAAATGGAAATCCTACAGGGGAGATTGTTGAACGTGAAAAAGCACATGCATTAGGTATTTTACATCGGACTTCACATGTATGGATTTTAAGAAGAAAAAATGGACGTGTCCAGATACTATTACAGAAAAGAAGTGAACAGAAAGATTCTTTTCCTGGTTATTATGATATTTCGAGTGCGGGACATATTCCTTCAGGTGTTGATTATAAGTCTTCGGCTTTACGCGAATTATATGAAGAATTGGGTTATAAAGCTCATGAGGAAGATTTGATTGATTGTGGTTTAAGGCATTTTTCTTTTCAAGGAACTTTTTATGGCCGTGCTTTTTATGATCATCAAGTAAGTCGTATTTTTGTATTATGGTTGGATATTGAACCGGCATAATTACGTCTTCAAAAAGAAGAAGTAGCTGAAGTGAAATGGTTTGATTTTGATGATTGCGTTGAAAAAGTGACTTCAAATACAATTCATCATTGTATCTATTTAGAAGAATTAGCTATGGTTAAGAAGTCATTTGAAGAAAAATAGTTGTTTAAATTAAAAATATGATGATTGGAAGTGTTTATATAAAAAGATTGACATGGAGTCAACTCTACATGATATAATATGAGCGCTTATATTGAGGTGAAAAAAGTGGAACAATTGAGACAGTTACAAACATTATTAAAAAAAAATCAAAAAGTTGCGATTGCATATAGTGGTGGATGTGATTCTCATTTTCTTTATCACGTTGCAATGAAAACTTTAGGAAAAGAAAATGTGTTGGCTATTTTTTGTCAAGGAGATATGATGTCTAAGGAGGATATTGAGGATGCTAAAGCATTTTTAAAAGATGGTCAATATGTCATTGTTAATATTGATGTCTTGAGTTGTGATGCTTTTGTTCATAATCGTAAGGATCGTTGTTATTATTGTAAAAAAATGCTGATGACACATGTAATCACACAAGCACATCAATATGGTTTCCAATATGTTTTAGATGGCCAAAACCTAGATGATCAAGGAGTTTATCGTCCAGGAATTAAGGCATGTCAAGAGTTGGGAATTATTTCACCGATGGTAGAAGTGGGATTAACGAAAGCACAAATTCGTGAATATGCCCGATATTATCATTTACCAACTTCTGACAAACCAGCAAATGCCTGTTTGGCATCACGTTTTCCATATGATACGCTTTTGACGAAAGCTAAACTTCAACAGGTAGATATGGCTGAAGCTTGCTTTCATCGAAATGGCATTCATCATATTAGAGTAAGGGTTCATCAGGATTTAGCACGTATTGAAGTAGAAAAAAAAGATTTTCAAAAAGTGATTGAAAATCATTTGTATATTGATGAACTTGAAAAATTAGGATTTCGTTTTGTAACACTTGATTTGAAAGGCATAACAAGTGGTAGTTATGATAAGGTGAAATAATGGAAGTTTTGGTGATTGATGGACAAGGCGGAGGTATTGGCAAAAGTATTGTTGATGCGATTAAGAAATTTAATTCTGATATTTATGTGATTGCGGTAGGAACCAATAGTGCAGCTACTCAGAGCATGAAGAAAGCAGGGGCAAATGCTGTTGCAACAGGTGAACATGCGATTGTTTATAATGCACAACATGCTCAATTGATCGTAGGACCTATTGGTATTGTATTTGGAAACTCAATGTATGGTGAGATTTCGCCAGCTATGGCACAGGCGATTAGTTGTAGTGAGGCACAGAAGTACCTCATTCCTGTTAGTCAATGTAGTGGACATATATTAGGTGTTGAAAACAAGACGATACAAGAATATATTCAAGATTTTATAAAAGTCATTCAATAAATCCCTGATACATGACGTATGAGAAGAAGCACAGAAGTGCTTACGAAGGGAGACAATATGAATATTTTAATGCATATGGCAGATGGACTGATTTCTATACCAGTTGGAATTGTTTTTTTCATGATAAGTTTTTTAGGATTAGCTTATTCAATGAAAAAGCTTAATGATGATCATGATTATCGCAAAATTCCTATTATGGCAGTTATAGGTGCATTTGTTTTTGTTGCACAAATGATTAATTTTACAATCCCAGGTACTGGTAGTAGTGGACATATTGGTGGAGGTATATTAATGTGTCTTATTTTAGGACAGTATCCTGCTTTTTTGTCAATTTGTTGTGTTTTGATCATTCAATGTTTATTTTTCGGTGATGGGGGTTTATTAGCATTAGGATGTAATATGTTTAATATGGGGATGATTCCTTGTTTTATTGTATATCCTTTGATTGTTAAGCCACTATTAAAGCAATGTTTTAATTCGAAAAAAATCATCTTAGCAAGTTTGTTTGGGGTTGTTGTGGGTTTAGAAATTGGCGCTTTGATGGTTGTTTTACAGACAGTGATGAGTCAAGTGACAGATTTGCCTTTGGTAGCTTTCTTAAGTTTGATGTTACCAATTCATTTTGCTATTGGTATCATTGAGGGGTTGATTACTGCTATGGTAGTTAATTATGTATATAAGCAAAGCCCTCAAATGATAGACTATGCTTTGAAGGAACAATCTTTTTCTAAACTGCGTTTAAAAAAATTAATCATTTCTTTTTTAGTTTTGATTGGATTAATTGGTGGTGTTTTATCTTTATTTGCCTCACAATATCCGGATGGATTGGAATGGTCGATTGGTGGAATTACCGGAAATACTGAAGTGGAAGCTAATGGTGAAGTGAAAGAAGCACTAGCTAAAGTTCAAGAAACGACGGCGTTTTTACCTGATTATCATTTTTATAATGATGAAAGCTATTTTGGAGTTTCAACATCTGGAATCGTTGGTGGAACAATAACAATTTTATTGATTGGAACAATTGGTTATATTGTTACAAAGAAGTATAAGCATGAATAAATTATTAAATGCTTTTTTGCAGATGGATGCACTGGATGAATTTGCGATGGGAGATACTTGGTTCCATCGTCTTCATCCGTTATTAAAATTAATCAGTTGTTTGTTATGGATTGTTTTTGTTTTAACGACCCCAAATATAATAGAATTATGTTTTTATCTTTTTTGTCTTTTTATATTTGCATATTTTGCCAAAATATCTATTCGAAAAATCATGAAAAGAGGCTTAATTGGATTACCTTTATCCTTATGCTTAGGTCTATCATATATTGTGACTCAGCATCAATTGATCAATTTTGTTAATATTTTGATACCAGTAGGCGTTATTTTATGTTTGATTGTTTTTATGAAAACTTTTTTATGCTTATCAATTGCTTATTTTTTAGTATGTACAACATCTTTTGATATGTTAGCAAGCGAATTGGTTTATTTAAAGGTACCAGCCATTTTTGTATTACAATTAATTATGACATATCGTTATATATTTGTTTTTTTGCGTGAAGCTCAAATGATGAGTCAAGCTTATATTTTAAGACATCCTAAAGCTCGGGCAATTGATATAAAAGATATGGGGAGTTTTGTTGGACATTTATTGATTGCTAGCATGAATCAAAGTCAACATATTTATGATTGTATGTTATGTCGAGGATTTGATATTCATAGGACGTATACACAACATATGCCTATTGAGGCTGATTCATTCTTTTTGATGATGATTATTTTTGCAATTCTTGTTTTAATAAGGGTGGTGTTTTCATGATTGAGTTTAATGATGTCAGTGTTGTTTATGATCAACAGATTACTGCCTTAAATCATCTTTATCTTCAATTAAGAGATCAGTGTTGTCATGTTATTGTTGGTAAAAATGGCAGTGGAAAGTCAACATTATTGCAGACAATTGTGGGTCTTATTGATTTTCAAGGAGAGCTTTTGGTTGATCGGATGAAAGTTTGTCCTTCAAATTTTGTCACATTAAGGCAGCAGGTTGGATTGGTTTTTCAAAATCCAGATCATCAATTGTTTATGAACAATATTTATGATGATGTGGCTTTTGGACTGGTCAATCAAGGTTTATCTGCTCAAGAAGTTAATCAACGCGTGCATAGTATTGCAAGACGTTTAGATATAGAAAATCTACTTGATCGTTCTTGTCATAAATTATCTGGTGGACAAAAAAGAATGGTTGCTATTGCGACAGTTTTGGTTATGGAGCCAAAAATTATTTTAATGGATGAACCGAGTTCTTTTTTGGATCCTGCTAGTCGAAGAAAAGTCATTCAATTGATTCGATCTTTGAATCAAACAATTATTATAGCAACACATGATTTAGATATGGCTTTAGATATTGGTGATGAAGTGATTTTATTAAATGATGGTCAAGTTGTTAAACAAGTGCAAAGTGTAAATATTTTAACAGATCAGCAATTATTAGAAGATAATGGTTTAGAATTACCATATCGATATCAGAGGTAGAACAATGAATACAAAAGAAATATTAGAAAAAGTTAAAAATCAAGAAATACAGATTGAAGAAGCTCAAGCGCTTATTGATCATCAATTGAATTATGCTTGTATTGATTATGATCGTCAAAGACGAACAGGTGTACCTGAAGTTATCTATGGTGCTGGTAAAACGGCTGAGCAGATTACTGGTATCATTCAAGAGATGTTACAACATCAACAAAAAAACATTCTTGTAACAAGAGTGAGTATTGAGAAATATCATGTTTTAAAAGATTTATTTCCCTCTTTTCAATATGATGAAATCTCACAAATCATGATGTATAATGGTGATCCTTTTCCAATGAATAAGGGAATGATTGCTGTTGTTTGTGCAGGAACAAGTGATTTGAAAGTAGCGAATGAAGCAGCATTAACAGCACGTTTTTTAGGTAATGAAGTGATACAAATCAATGATGTAGGTGTTGCCGGGTTGCATCGTTTATTGAATCGTATCGAAGATATACAAAAAGCAAGTGTTATTGTGGTTGTTGCAGGTATGGAAGGAGCTCTTGCTTCAGTGATTGGTGGATTGCTTTCATCGCCTGTTATTGCAGTTCCTACATCTGTGGGCTATGGAGCTAATTTTCATGGCTTATCTGCTTTACTGTCAATGTTAAATAGTTGTTCTAGTGGTGTGAGTGTTGTTAATATTGATAATGGTTTTGGGGCTGGTTATATGGCTCATACAATTAATTGCTTAGGAGGAAAACGTGAATGAAAGTTTTATATTTTGATTGTAGTAGTGGTATTAGTGGTAATATGACTTTAGGAGCACTATTAGAACTATGTGATGATCCACTTTTGTTAGAAAATGAATTAAAAAAATTACATGTTGATGGTTATCATTTACATATTTCAAAAGAAAAGAAAAATGGGATTACTGGTACATATGTTGATGTTCACTTAAAAAATCATAGTCATTATGAAAATGAACATCATCATCATGAACATCATCATCATGAACATCATCATGAACATCGAAATCTTTTTGATGTACAAAAAATCATTGATGAAAGTG
>CAYSWW010000002.1:0-10934 GCA_964434915.1 uncultured Coprobacillus sp. | reverse complement strand
CATCATCATGAACATCGAAATCTTTTTGATGTACAAAAAATCATTGATGAAAGTGATATCAATGAAAAAGCTAAAGATTTAGCTAAACGTATTTTTATGCGTGTTGCTTTGGCTGAAAGTAAGGTTCATCATGAATCATTAGAGAATGTGCATTTTCATGAAGTAGGTGCAATTGATTCTATTGTTGATATTGTTGGAACAGCCATTTTGATTACGCATCTTCAACCTGATCATATATATAGTAGTGTTGTGAATGATGGTTACGGTTTTATTGAATGTGCTCATGGTATGATAAGTGTGCCTGTTCCGGCAACGAGTGAAATTTTTGCAGCAAGCCATGTTGTTTCGCGTCAGATTGATATTGATACAGAGCTTGTTACTCCAACAGGGGCAGCAATTATTGCTGAATTAAGTGAATCTTTTGGACCTATGCCTACAATGAATGTTCAAAAGATTGGATGGGGATGTGGAAGTAAGAATCTAAAAATCCCTAATGTTTTAAAGGTTTCTTTAGGAACAATAGATGCTTTACATGATGAAGTGGTTGTTTTACAAACAAATATTGATGATTGTAGTAGTGAAATTTTAGGTTTTACTTTAGAAACATTATTTGATGCAGGGGCATTAGATGTCTTTTACACTCCTATTTTTATGAAGAAGAATCGTCCAGCATATTGTTTGACAGTTATGTGTTATGATAAAGATCTTCAAAATATGCAAAGTATTATTTTCAATAATACAACAACAATTGGATTACGCTATCATTATGAAAATCGTACAGTGTTACAACGTGAGATGATTGATTTAGAAACAATTTACGGTCATATTAAAGCTAAAAAAGTTCTCTTTGAAGGAAAAACATATGTTTATCCAGAATATGAAGATGTAAAGAGAATTGTAAAAGAAAATAATCTCTCTATTAAAGAGGTTTATTACTGTATTGGAAAAGAATGGTCATAAAAGAGGGGTAATATGCGGTCATTAGAAACAAAGCGTCTTGTATTACGCTCTTTTCAAAAGAAAGATATTGCAGCGATATATGCTATTTTAGGTGATGAAGAGGTTAATACTTTTTTACCTATGCTTCCTCTTCAAAACATAGAAGAAGCGTTTGATTATTATGCTCAACACTATTTGAATCAGCAGGATGGATATACATATGCAATTTGTTTGAAAAAAGATAATATTCCTATTGGATACGTTCATGTTAGCAATCACGAGGGTCATGATTTTGGTTATGCATTAAAAAAGACTTTTTGGCATCAAGGTATTGCCAGTGAAGCCTGTAATGCAGTCATTGAACAATTGAAGAAAGAACACTATGATTATATCACTGCGACACATGATATTTGTAATCCTCGCAGCGGTAGTGTGATGAAAAGGATAGGGATGACTTATCAGTACACGTATCAAGAGCAATGGCAACCTAAAAATATTTTGGTGACTTTTCGAATGTACCAGTTGAATTTGAATGGGGAACAACCAGTATATCGTGGTTATTGGAATCAATATCCTATTCACTATATTGAAAAGGATATATAAATCATGGAACGATATGCAGTGATTACAGGAGCAAGTTCAGGCATAGGTAAAGAATTTGCGGAGACCTTATCATCATCCCAATTGCATTTGGTTTTGGTTGCAAGAAGAGAAGATAAGTTAGAAGTTTTATCTCGTCATTTGAAGACAAAATGTACCATCTTTGTTGCTGATTTATCACGTGAAGAAGAGTGTTATCGTCTTTATGATTTTATAAAAGATAAAAATATAGCTTTATTTATTAATAATGCTGGTTTTGGTGATTGTGGTGAATTTCTAGATAGTCGGTTGAATAAAAATATACAAATGCTTCATGTTAATACTTGTGCAATTTTGATCTTAACACAGCTAGTTTTAGTTCAGATGCAGAAAAATGATGCTGGTGCACTTTTAAATGTTGCCTCATCAGCAGGCCTTTTACCTGCTGGTCCTTATATGTCAACTTATTATGCGACAAAAGCATTTGTGACAAGTTTCACACGAGGTATTGCTAAAGAATTCAAAGATAAAAAAAGTCATGTGTATATAGGTTGCCTATGTCCTGGACCTGTTCAAACTGATTTTGATGATGTTGCCAATGTGGCAACATCATTAAAGGGGATGGAAGTTCAATATTGTGTGAAATATACTTTGAGAATGATAAAGAAAAAGCGTGTGATGATTATCCCTGGTTATAAAATGAAACTTGTTGTTATGTTTGAACGATTCTTGCCTAGAAAGTGGCTTATTGCTTTAATTGCATATCAGCAAAAAAAGAAAATGAAAAAAGGAAAAAGAAGATGCTAAATGAAGAAATATCGATCTGTTATATATGATTTAGATGGAACGCTTCTTAATACACTTAATATGAATATGTATCCATTGATGAGAATTATTGAAGAAGAAAAGGGAGAAAAATGGAGCTTTCAGGAAGTTCTTAAATTTGCTACTGAGCCTGGCATGAAAGTTATGGAAGAACTTGCGATTAAAGATCCAGAAAAAACATATGCCAGATGGGTCAAATATGTGAATGAATATGGAGGAGGGGCAATACTCTATGAAGGCATAGATGAAATTGTGCAATGTCTATCCCAACATCTTATTCAAGCAATTGTTTCAGCAAAAACACGAAAACAATATGAAATAGATTTTTTGTCTAAAGAATTAGGGCAATATATTCAAGTTGCCATTTTAGCCGAAGATACACAAAAACATAAACCTGATCCAGAACCGCTTCTTCAATGTGTAAAGGAATTACAACTGAATATTCATGATGTTATTTATATAGGAGATGCTTTATCTGATTATTTGGCAGCGAAAAATGCAGGTATAGATTTTGGTTATGCCAAATGGGGAAGTGTCTCATCTCAAGGTATAGTTCATCCAACATTGATTTTGGAAAAGCCTAATGATCTTTTGAAATTAATAGGAGAAGTCAAATGATAGAAATAAGGTTTGCAAATATTTATGATATAGTGTCAATGAATGAAAGAGAAAGTTGTTCTTTTCCTGTTGCTGAGGCTGTCTCTAAAGAACGATTATTCAATGTCAAAGATTTCTTGAAAATTTTATTGTTGTTGTAAAAGATCAGCAAGTGATTGGATAAACTAATAGTTTGTGCAACATCTTCTCCAATTTTACCAGATGAATTGTGTTATGATTGTTCGTTACACCAACCTCAAGGTGAATATCAAACAGTTTTTAGTTTGGCTGTTTTAACTGTATATCGCAATCAAGGTGTTGTGGGACAATTGTTACAATTTATGATTGATCTTTCTATTCAACATGAAAAAGAAGGGTATTGTTTTAATTTATAAAGATTATCTGATTCACTATGATGAACAATTTGGCTTTGCTCATCAAGGAGCATCTATGTCACAACATGGTCATGCAAAATGGAATAATATGTTATGATTGTTTTCTTTTGATCATAAGAAAGTTTAGGTTGTATTATGATAAATTATCAGAATTTTTTTCGATGATTTTTTTGAATTTGAGCAAATATGACGATGAGGTTTTAATATAAAAATACGATTCAATAATAAATAGGATTTATATTGAATCGTATTATTTTTTAAACATATGTTTTACTATAAATTACTTTTCCAATGATACGAACCGGAAGTTCTTGTACTTCTTGAATAGAGAAATAACGATTTTCTACTTGCGGATTGGTTGCTTCAAGAATCAACATATCTGTTTTTTTTACTACTTTTTTAATAGTAATTTCATCTCCACCTATGAGCACTAAAGCAATTTCTCCTGAATGTACTTGGGAGCATTGCTTAATTAAAGCTATATCACCATCCATGATTCCTGAACCAATCATAGAATCACCTTCAATTTGAATAAAATAATCACCTTTATAAAAATCTTCTTCTGTAACTTCTGCTTCACCAAGATAATTTTCTTGAGCGTACATATTATAACCGGCTTTTGCGTATCCTAAAATCGGTCTTTTTAAATGAACTGCTGTGCCTTTGATAATGGGTTTCACATCAAATCCTAACATTTTATTAAGGCGATGTAGCGTTTCTTCTTGAACTCTTTTCACATCACCTGAAATCCAGCGACTAACAGTTGATTTAGTAACTCCTAGTTGTTCAGCAATTTGATCGTTTGTTAACTGATGACGATACTTGTAATCTTTAATAATATCTTTAAGTTCCATCGATTATTCCTCCTTATACATATTATAAATGATTTTGAAACAAAAATAAATAATTTCTTAAAAAAACAAACAAAAGTCGCATAAGAACTTATAAAATGCAACATGGTTGTGTATAATACATTCAAGGAGTGAGAAATATGTGGGAAAAAGTCGTATTACATAGTCATATTGAGAATTGTTATATACAAATTGAGGAGATGATGAATCCTCAATTTAAGAAATTTCCAATTGTGATATATCAGCCTCAAGAGAAAACGGTTTTAGCAACAAATTATTTGGCACAATCTTGCAATATTCAAGAAGGTGAATCGTTATATCTTGCATACCAAAAATGTTCTGATTTGGTGGCTATTGTTGCTCATTATGAAGATTATCTTTTTTACACAGAAGAAATTAAAAATATTTATAGGGAATATACAAATTATATTGAAAATGATGATCTAGGAGATACGTGGATAGATCTCACTCAATCACAGGGATTATTTGGAGGTAATTCTGAAGATATTGCATATGAGATTCAAAGACGTGTATATAATGAATTTGGCATTTGTATTTCTATCGGAGTTAGTTTTTCTAAATTATTTGCAAAGCTTGCTCATCAAATCAATTTTCAGAAAAAAATTAATGTTATTTCTCATAAAAATTATAAAACAATTCTTTATATGTTACCAATCGAATCATTAGAATTAGACCGAATGACATTAGCACAATTAAAAAGTCGAGATTATCATACAATTGGAGATGTTGCATTTGCACAAATTGAAGAATTAGAATCTTTTCTTTATGAGCAAGGTTCTCAACTTTGGCATTTGCTTAATGATATAGAATTTTCAAATAGAAATTTCATTCAATATCCTCAATCAATTGGTAATGGTATGCATATACCTTATGAATTAAAAAATTTTAATGATATGAAATTTGTGTTAAGAATTTTATCAGAAACTGTATCGACGCGATTGAATGATTATGGTTTAAAAGGTGCAACTATTGTCATCTATATCAGAAATTCTCAATTAAAACATTTTGTAAAATCCAAAAAATTATCTTATATGACAAATGATGCGAATGAAATATTGAGAGGCATTGAAGAGTTGTTATTGGAAGATTGGTTTCATGACTATCAAATGTTTATTGGTCAATCTGATTGCTGTATAAGTTTGAGTCTTCGCCATCTTGAGAAAGTTGATGTTATTGAGAATGAAGCACAAATATCAATTATGGATCAATTAAGAAAACATTTTACATTTGGAAAGCCAAGAAAATCTTATGCTATGACATATAATACAACAACACTATGATTATATATATCTTTAAATAGATGAAGGAGAGACATCTATATAATTAATAAAATATATGCGAAGGAGAGTATACTATATTATGTGTGTTCAAAGAGATGTCTTAAGAGAAATATATGTGTCAGATGTTATTTTAGCAGATCAAGAGTTAGAAATGTTGGAAAAATAGATGATTCTTATATAGATAAAATGGAATCTTTTTTTAAAAGGGTTGATAAAGGTGGAGTTCTTTTAAAAGAAGAAGAACTTAAAGATTTAGAAGAAAGTTTTAATGATTTTTATTTTGAATATGGTTTTGTTCAATTTAAAAGAGGATTAGAAATTGGTTTACAATTGAGATACATTCGTTAAAAAGCGAGTGGATCGTAAATGAACCTCCATGATTTGATTATAAGAGGGGTTTATGAACTCATTTCATTCAATAGATAAAGGTATGATTGAAAATCATACCTTTTATCGTTATAATAAAAGATGAAGGTGATGAATGTGTATATAGGAAGTCAAGAGTTGATGAAAAAATATGATCAATGTTTATTAGAACAGGGCTATACAATTGAGGAATTGGTAGATAAGGCTAGCGATTGCTTAATAAAGCATATGCATTATGAGCATGTTGCAATTGTTTGTGGACCGGGAAATAATGGAGCTGATGGACTTTCTTTAGCAGTTAAGTTAAAAGCACAAGATATTTTTGTAGAAGTCTATATTTTTGATGATCATCTTCGTTTATCTCAAGCTAATCGATATTATTTGGATTTATGTTATGAAAAAGAAGTGCCGGTTGTATTGGTGAGTGAAGAACGATTAGATGATATTTTAGAATCTTTAAAACAATGTGACGCAATTGTTGATGCAATGTTTGGTTTTGGTTTGAATAGTTCACCGCGAGGTTTATATCAATCAGTTATAGAGGGAATTAATCAGTGTTATGATGCTGAAGTTATTGCTGTGGATATTCCGACTGGTTTAGATTGTAATCAAGGAATTCCTTATCAGAGTGTTGTTTGTGCTACTCAAACAATTACATTATGTGCAATGAAAAATGGCTTTTTAAATCCTGATAGTACTTCTTTTACAGGAAATGTTATTTTAGAAAAGCTAGATGCCATTGATGTTTCAGAGGAAGCGGGATTATATCAATTAGCTGATAATGAACTTGTTTGCTCAATCTTAAAAAAAAGACGTTTTGATGGGCATAAGGGTGATTATGGTCGGGTGGCATTAATTACTGGATGTCCAGAGTATAAAGGGGCGGCATTATTGAGTGCTAAGGGAGCTATTTATAGTGGTAGTGGCATAGTTACCGTAATTTCTTGTCAGGAAGTTATTAATGCGTTGACAATTGCTTGTCCTGAAGCTACATCTTTACTACGTCCACCAGTTTTTAGAGAAGAAGATTTTATGAAATATCAAGCAATATTAATTGGTTGTGGATTAGGACTTAGTTTGGATGCTTATCGTTATGTCATTGATGTCTTTGCACTTTCTAAACAACCTTTGGTCATTGATGCCGATGCTTTAACTATTCTTTCTTCTAATCTAGATTTATTGAAGAATCAAGATCGACAAATTATTTTAACGCCTCATTTAGGTGAATTTAAACGTTTGTGTGATTTTCCTCATAATGCGGATATGTTAGTGGTTGCAAAAGACTTTGCTAAAAAACATCATGTTATTTTGGTGTTAAAGGGACCTTATACAATTGTTACTGATGGACATTATTCATATCGTGTCTATGCAGGTAATAAGGCAATGGCTACGGGTGGTATGGGAGATACATTGGCAGGCATTATTGTCAGTTTCTTAGGTCAAGGATATAGTGGATTAAATGCAGCTTTATTAGGTGTCTTTTTGCATGGTTATACTGGAGATCAAATTGCTAAAAATGCTTATACGGTTGTTCCATCAAAATTAATTGAATTGTTACCGCAGACAATGTTAGATATGATAAACAAATAATTATTTATCTCTTTCATTAAATAAGGTTTCATGAATCTTATTTCAAGGAAAGAGATTTATTTTTATTAAATGAAAGAGGATTAACAAGTCATCAATCCTCGTGTTATTTTAATTGAATAAGTGTAATATTACGATGAGGAGTTTTGTTTCTTCGATAAGAGAAGAATAAGTTCTCATTTTCAAATGTACAGTATGGTGAGATTGTGATATGCTCTTGGAGAACACCTAAACATAGCAGTTGTTGTTGAATCAAACCTTTGCTATCTAGTAAATAGGCTCCATCTTTCTTTTGAATATAGAAAGAGGATGTATCAAAAGACATTTGTTTGACAAGGCTAATAATATCATCCTTTGCTTCAAAGTTTTTTTGACTCAATGAAGGACCTATATAAGCATAAATATGTTGAGGTTGACAATGCTCTTTATGAATAAGATGTTTTGTGACTTTCCCCACAATTTCATGAACTGTTCCTTTCCATCCGGAATGAATGGCTGCTACAATTTTTTGATCACGACAGTATAATAAAACCGGACAGCAATCAGCATGGAAACTCCATAACCATAGATGGGAATCTCTTGTATACATTGCATCATAACCTATAAAAGCATCATTAGCCGTATATATACCTTTGCCTCCATCTTTTAAAGAAACTTCAAGAAAATGAGTGGTATGTTGTTGTTTTAAAGCGACCATATGATCTAAATCAGTTTGGAGTTGTTTCGCTAATGTTAAACGATTATTGAGAATTTGATCGTAATGTCCACTGTTATAGCTCATATCAATGAGCTGATTGTTTTCATCATATGCACATGTTGTGTAAGCTTCTATTTCATCACAACATGACCAAGGTATTAATTTCATATTAACTCCTTTCATTTGCCCTAACATATTTATTCGTCTTTTCATAATATATGATGAAGGAGGGAAAAATATGTTTAATCAATTTTATGGTTGTCAAGAAAATAATCATCCTTGCGGATGTTCTATGAACAATTGGAACTCAAACTGGGGTTCAATCAATGGTTGTCCTCGACCTCAACCACTTGTAGCTCCTAGAAGAGTCTGTGTAACACAACAAGTGACACCTGTGCCTCAACCAGTTATTTGTCCTATTGAATGTCGCCGTGTCAATCGTTGTATGTATTATCCAGTGTTCTATCCTCATTATGAACAAACTTTTGTTAACGAGTCATATAATCAATCTTTATAATTTCATCAAAAAAAGTATCATCAGGATCAATATAAATTGTGGAATAATGATTTAAAATGACCGTTCCTGGTTTAGCTCCTTGAGGTTTTTTTAAAGTTTTTATTTGTGTATAATTGACTGGTACAGAAGAACTCATCTTTCCCTTGGAAAAATAAGCAGCCATTTTACTCGCCAGTCTGATTGTATATTCATCAAGTTCTTCGCTATGCACAACAATATGACTTCCGGGCATATCTTTAACATGAAACCACATGTCATGACGTGAAGCCATTTTGAAGGTAAGATAATCATTTTGTAGATTATTCTTACCTACATAAATCATGATATTATCTTTTGTTAAATAAGTTTCAATATGAAACTTATTTTTTTTACGATGAACTTGTTTAACTTTCTTTTTCTTTAAATATCCTAAATTCTCTAATTCTTCTTTGATTTCTAAAGCATCATAATATGATGCATTTTCCATCATGGTAATCAGTGAATCAAAGTAATCAATTTCATCTTTTGTTAAAGAAATTTGTTCTTGCAAATGATGTAAAGCATTTTTAGCTTTTTGATATTTTGCATAGTATTTCTTTGCATTGTTTTTTCCATCATATCGTTCATCTAATTCAATAGTCATCATAGTGTCATCATAATAGTTTTCAACAGTTACTTCTTTTTGACCTTTTTGAATGAGGTGAAGATTGGCAAATAATAAATCACCTTTGATACGAAATTCATCACTATTTTGGGAATCAAATAATGTTTTTTCTAGTTTATTTAATTTTGATACATTTTTTTGATATTCGTTATGAATATATTTAGATAAATCAGAAGTCTGTTGCTTGATACGATCTTTTTGATCAATGATATCATAATGTTGATCTAAACCATCAAATAAAGAATATTCTTGATAATCTGTTTGAAGATGCGTTAAAGGAATAATATGAAAATATTCTTTATCTTTTGTTTTATGTAAGTAAAGATGAGTTGCTGTTTTTAACATTGTCATGATTTCTTCAAAGGTTTCTCCATGATCCATTCGATAAAGTACTTCTCTTGAAAGTTCAGGTGAGAAACCTTGATATATTTTAGTGAGATTGTCAGTTGGAATATAAGCATGCATGAAAGGATTCAATTTATCAATCATTGGAGGATATTGATAAATTGCTCCTGGCTGTAAAATACGTGTTGTATTCATGGCGGGAGAAACACGTTTGAGACAATCTATAATTTTATTGTTTTCATTCACAACTACAACATTTGAATGTTTTCCCATAATTTCTACATAAATCGTATATCTTACAATATCTTTTAATTCATTTGTTCCTACAAAAATCATTTTCACAATACGATCCAATTGAATCTGTTGAATAGATTCTAGATAAGCTCCTTCTAAATGTTTTCTTAATAACATTGTAAAAGCATTTGGAGAAGGTGGAGTTGGATAATTTAATGATGTTAATTGCAATCTTGCATACATCGGATGAATAGACATTAATAATTTCAAGTTCTGTGCATGAGAACGTATATGAAAAAGTAATTCGTATTGAGAAATTTGATATATTTTATTTATTCTGCCTCTTTCTAATTGGGTTTGTAGGTTTTCCACAACACGAGACAACATAATTCCATCATAAGCCATTTTTATCACCTTATTTAGTATAACATATTTGGAAAAGAATTGACATTAAAGTTGTGTTCATGTAACATATGTTTCATACAAGGACGGTGTAGAGAGTGAAAAAAGGGTTGTTGATAATCTTAAGTGGACCAAGTGGAGTTGGGAAAGGAACTGTTCGGCAAGAATTATTCAAGGATGATACTTTGAATTTAGCTTATTCTATTTCCATGACAACGAGAAAACCACGCCCAACAGAAACTGATGGAATTGATTATTTCTTTGTTGATGAAGATGTTTTTAAAGCAAAAATTGCACATGATGAGTTATTAGAATATGCTCAATTTGTTGGAAATTATTATGGAACACCGAAACATCATGTAGAACAATTATTAAATGAAGGAAAAAATGTTGTTTTAGAAATTGAAGTTCAAGGTGCATTACAAGTGATGGAGAAGTGTCCAAATGCTCTAACTATTTTCTTAGTACCACCTTCATTTGAAGAATTAGAGCGTCGTATTAGAGGAAGACGTACTGAAGATGAAGCGGTTGTGCGGGAAAGATTGAATAAAGCACGTAAAGAGATAGCAACAAAAGATGAGTATAAATATGTTGTGGAAAATGATGATGTCATCAAAGCTAAAGAAATCATAGGTCAGATTATTCAAGAAAATATG
>CAYSWW010000001.1:0-63306 GCA_964434915.1 uncultured Coprobacillus sp. | reverse complement strand
TGAAATTTTTAAAAAAAGAGTTATCATGATATCGTTCTATGAACAAAGGATAAAGACAAACATTGGCGTGGATGACTTTATCCTTTTCCTTTCTTTAGATTTATATTATATAGAATACAACAACAGCTATATAAAGTAAAATGATTATTTTCTAATCATGATATTTATATAGCTGTTTTCATTAATTTGAATAAATTTATCACTTTTGGAACTAAAAAATTTGCGGTTCAACAATATGGATCATTGATTAAAAGATTGAAGTTAATATCATTTTGTTTATAAGCAGTTTTTCCCTCTTGTTCTTCATAAAGTCTTACTTTTAATTTTGTCAAAGAATTAATATGATCGCTTTCAAATCCGTTTTTATTAAGCAATTCATTCACTTTCTTATTGTTATTTTCATTAAATTTTTGATAATCATTCAATCTTTTTCTTCGCTCATCGCTATTTTTATCACGTGTCGTTTCAATGACTATGCTATCAAATTCTCCATACTTTTCTCTTAATTTATTAATCACTTTAAAAGTTTCACGATGTGCTCTTTTAGCAACTGGAGATAATATAGCTTCATCATCAGGATAGATTTTCTTCATTCCTTTTAAAGATTTTCTGTTTTTATCATAAATCTCTAATTGATGTAATAACTGTATTTGATTGAATTCAGTTTTCATCATTTCAACATTTAACTCTCTCATGATTTTAAAAGACAATGAATGATATCCTGAAACTCCTTTCATATTTGCTAGATCATTGACAACATCTTCTGGTAAAGAAGGATACATTTGATGAATAGATTTTTTTCTTTCATCTACTCCCTTTGCTTTCGTATTTATATCCATAATTTCATCAACAATCGTTTTATCTTCTAACATATTTTCTAAATGATAAGTCTTAAATACAGACAAAACTTTTTTATAACCTTTAAATTCTGTAAGGATTGGTTTTTCATTTTTATCAATTCTAAACCCTTTAATCTCATCTTCTGTTACATTTAATAATTTACATAGTTGCTTAACTGTTATATTCCCTTTTTTATTGACAAATTGAATAACTTTTTCTTTTTCATCCAAATTTATCTTTTCATTGTTAATTGTTAAATTATTTAAATCATTTAATAAATTGAACAATTCTGCAGTATATGATAGTTTTGGTGCTCTAAATTCATTTGGATAAATGCTACATCTCCCTCGCATCATGTCTATAAGATTGACATGTACAAGTTCATCATCAACAATACGATAACTCCCATAAGGTGTAGGTGATTTCTCACTACCTGGTCCTTGATCGTATCGACGTCTTCTTGTTACAATTTGAAGAATCTGCTGTTTCAAATCATCATCTAAATCCTGATGATCAAGAATCGTAGACAATTCATGAAGATAATCTTTCGTTTGAAAATTATTATCAATGCCTCTTAGTCGACCTTCTTCTTTTAATCTGTCTAACTGTATTTCGCAGACAAAATGTTCTTTTAACAAATCTGCATTTTTAGAAAGGACTGCCTTTGTTGTTTCTTCATCTTTTGAGGCATCAGCACTAATTTCTAAAACAGTTCCTCGGCTTTTGGTAATATGTAGAATAGCACAACACAATTCATCATTGGTAAGTTTTTGTGTTAAACCTTTCAATCTTATTTCATATGGATTTTGTAATGGAACATATCCTTCACTCAGTAAGCCATTTTGCTCAAGCAGTTTTCTCATATCATCTAATCGATTTCTTTTTCTTCTCTTTAAACGTCTAGCTCCTCTTTTTGTACGTCTTTCTTCATTGGAAGCTGCTGTCCCCTCTTTAAATAATCTTACACCATAATCAACAAATTGATTATTATCAATATCAATAACTCCATATCCTACAGAAGTAATACCAATATCAAGTCCTAAAACTAATCTTCCCATCTTTTTCCATCCTTTTTAAATAAATTATATAAATATATTATACAAGAAAAACAATCTTTTTCACTAAAAAGTAGCAATATTTTAATTTGTGTGTATACTCTACAGTTCTTGATAGTTTTTCCTACATATATTATTATATTGATCAATCTATTTAATAGATACATATTTAATTAATTATTTTCAGTGAAAATAATATAAACTATCATATATGCAATTATTAAATATTTATAAACCTATGAAGAATCTTTATATAGATATCTTATGGTAAAAACATGTATATATTCTGATTAAAATGTGATATGAAACAATATTATCATTTTTAAGTCATTAACTACTCCTTTTAATTCAGATGTTTTTTGTAGTTGATAATAATAAGCTGATATCCCATTGAATTCTTCATTTTCCATAAATCACCATTCTTTAATTTGATCCATAAATATCATCTTTTTTATACTTCCATTATATATATATGAATAAAGTAATGTTCACTTAAAAAACAAAAATAACAATAAAGATAATAACATTACCGTATTATCTTTATTTAAAATACTTTAACATTTGAGCTTTAAAAGCAGATTTACGTGAATACATTTTGATGTAATCTTTAATAAAAATATCAATATTCGATATCTTCTTGTATTCATATAAAATTTCTGCCAGCACAACTAATTATTTAGCCACTTTATAATAACTGCGGCGATGAGTTCCACCCACAATGGCTTCAGTTCTTTTATTCATTTCAGTTTCTAACCAGTGTATACATTTTTTCTTAAAGTTTTCATCCATCATATATTTTTCTTTCCAAATATGAAATAATTGATTAAATTCTTTTTCATCATCCATCAGCATTTGGCTTAAATCTTTCATAATAACAGCATCAGCTACATAATGCATTTTTTCTGGTTTTAAATACATAAGAAGTAACGGTACAATGATACCTTTTAAACTTGTTGTCCACCCTAAATAACTCTGATCTTCTTGGCATTTATTAATAACTTCTTTATAATCTCCTAATAAAAAGTTCAAAACCTGTTTTTGATTAGATGTTAAGGTTGCTGTTTTTTGTTCAGCATCCATCATATCATTGTATCGTGCATAATCTATATTGATAAATGTATTTTTTATAGAAGTTACATCACAATTCAATTTATATAATTGTAAACAATACTTGACTTGAGGATTTGATAAAAACGCTATTTCATATAATTCTTGATTATCTTGAAAATAAGGAATGAGTATCTCAGCTATTTTTGAACGTATGATCAATTTTTTATCTAATTGTTTAAAAGCATGTGTAGCTAGTATTCTAGCATCTTCTAATTGATCATTTGATAAATCATTTTCAATCATATCAAGATATAAAGAAGGATGCTGTACACCTATTTTTAAAGTTATTTTCGTTAATTGATGAACATCTTCATAAAAAAGACATATGTCTTTTAATAGTTTAGCTGCATATACACTAGGCTGCTTTTCTAGAAATGTCATCCATTGTTTATATTCATCTTCACTGAGTATGATTTCTTCTGGACCAAAGGCCATCAAATCACTGAGAACATATTGAACTTGACTTTGATTTAAATAAGAATACATTTTTGGTACATCAAAATGTAATTGAAAAGCTGTATAGAGATAATAAAGACAGTATTTTTGAATACTGATATCCATCAAATTATTTTCAAATAATTCTTTGAATGATAATTCATAAATATCTCCGTAATCCATGACATATTCATAATCTAGATTTTGAATATTTTGAAAGATATCGAAAGCTAAATTGTACTGACAACTGTTAACATATTGAAAAGCATCATAAATATAATCATTTAATCGATCTTATAACTCACAATTTCTGGTATAGTAAGTTTCAAAATCTCTATCATATCCATAATCATAGATTTCTTCTTCATAAGCAGGTATTTGTAAAATCCCTTCTTTTACATCTTCAATAAAATGATCGAATTTAACTCGATTAAAAGTTTTAGTAGCAGGATGAAGAAACTTTAAACTATTTAAGATATCTTCTCGACTCTTTTGAGATTGAATTCTAGCATGTTGATAAATCCATTGATTCTTTTCTTCTTCACTCATTTCTTTTAGTCTTTGTTGAACTTGATTCATATATTCTTTATATTCCATAATTGCCTCCTAATTTTTTGATATAGATCAACCCACTAATACAAGCGTCAAGATTAATATACTGACTAATAAAAAAGAAATATCTATTGACACATAATTCATTATCACATATATCAATACTTACTAAGATCCTTGTTAAACATAGACAAACATTTTTAAAGATATGATCAAATGTTGATTCATCTTTTAAATCAACAAACTTTGATAAATAATCATAGAGTTATGGATTGACATAAGAAGTGTACATTTATTCTAGATCATCAGCCCAGCATAAAAAATCTTCATAAGAATAGTCAGTATAATCACTTGTATAATAATTTATAAAATCTAATAAACAATTAAGCACAAGTATAATCGACCATCAATTTGATAAAGCGTATGTATCGCAAGAAAATGAGCTTCTAAAGTTAAAGTACATCTTCTAATGCTTTGACATCAGACTTGAGTTTTCTATATTGTTTTGAATATGTCTTAAGTTCCAACGTTCTTCCTGAACATCAAACTCATACTCACTAGGTACATGTTGATTTTGTTTAAAATACCTGCCATTTTTCATCCAAATCTTCAGATTGAAAATTATCTTTAATATGCATTTCTAAATAAAACGCTAATAATTCAATAACTCTTTCTTCACTCATTTCTTGATCTAACATTTGTTGATATATGTGTGTTGTATTTTCAACTAAATAATCTTTAATTTGATGAATAATCACTTCATTGTTGCGTTTCTTATATATTTTTTTGACAGTGTTTACATCTCATTTTTATAACTTTCATATTTATCCATAAGTTTTTGCCTTAGTTGAATATGCTCAATTTCAACTCCATATTTATAATTTTCAATCCATTCCTTGCAAGAATAGAAAATGTCTATCATCATACCATATATAAACTGGTCTCAGGATCATTTTGAAAATAATACCGCAAAGCTTTATCAAAAGCATCATTATGAAAAATTCATATTACTCAACAATTCCTTAGCTTCATATAAACGATCTCATAACGTTTCATTGTCACTATAAAGTTTCTTTGTAATGCAATAAATCTTTGACAATAGTTTAAAATCATATCTTAATATTCCTGTTTTTGAATATAATGAGCTAACCCCCTAATAACATAACATGTAAACATTCACGACTCAAATGTATAACATCATTGAACAGCTCTCGTATTGTGTCTTCTGTGATTAACGATTATATTTGTCGTTTTACATATTCTTCATATAAGTCTTTTTGAGCTATACCGACAGATGTAAAAGGATCATCGCTTGAAAAAACGTAAACACTTTAATCATAACTTAACACCTTATAAATTTCATGATTGAATATAACGACTTGTAAAAAGCAAAGATGATTTGATGAAACTTCTTCTTGTTTGACTAATTTTTTCCTTAATTTTCACAATACTTTCAATAACACTATCTACTTTTCTTTTTTTGAGTTTGGTAAAGCTTTGTAAACTTCCATAAACGCATCATTAATCAATTTTATTTTAATAAATCTCTTAATTCTTTAACTTTCGTGTTTTTTCTCTTTCATCACTTTTGTTGTTTCTCGTAATAATTCATATACTAATTGTTGGTGTGAAATTCTCATCATATAATCTTGTTCTTTTATATTTGATAATAAATTCATATTTCCATACCAGACCATTTCTTTATCAATTATAGCATAATGTCCATATGATGAAGAAGAAATGACTACATGAATAGCATTTTCCTTTAAAGTTTGAATCAATTTATTCGTTTTTTCAACCATATTTTTAGGATAACTTTTAGAATCTAAAGTGAGAATTGTTATGGGAATATTTTCTTTTAACTTAGATTGAAATAATCTTAAATAATAATTAACACTCTTGTGACTTAAACCGGGACTTGAAATCACAATACTATCATTAGCATATTCAATATCTTTATCAAATATTGTTTGATAATCAGAGCTATCATGTATCATTTGAATTTCATCTTCACGGACATGTAATGTTGTGCATATTTCATACCCCATCTTTTTGTACGTTCTCATACGTTTGTGATACATTTTTTCCAATGTTTTTATATGTGAATCAATATAATCATAAATAATAACATCTTTTTTCCCTTCAAAATCTCTATGTAATCTTCCTGAATATTGTTCTATGCTGTTTTCCACAGATATAGGAACAGTTAAAAATAACGTATCTAGTCTTGGAAAATTAAAGCCCTCTCCTACATATTGTGCCGTTGCGACTATGATAACACTTTCTTGTTCGCTGACATTTTTCATGTCTTCACGTATTTGTTTGTTGATTTTATGTCCTTTTCCGCCGACTAACAGAAAAATATGATCACTTTGTCCCTTTAATTGTTCATATAAATATTGAGCATGTTTCTTAAATTTAGTAATAACTAATGGTGTACGTTTATTTTGAAGTGCTTCGTTTATATCTGTAAGAATTTGTTGATTTCTTATTTCATTATTAATTAATTTTTGATATATTTCATTTAATGATATTTTTGTATTTTTTAAATGTATGAATCTCGTAAAACGCGGGAAGATATAATGATTAACATTTTGAAGTTGTAATCTTTGCTTGGTCGTAAACTGATATCGAATAGGTCCCAATTGCATAAAAATTTTTTGTTCCAAACCATCTTCTCTTTTTGGAGTTGCAGTAAATCCATAAACATATTTAGCACGAACCTCAGTGAGTACATCATAAAGCATAGCAGATGCACTATGATGACATTCATCTACAATAATCATCCCATAGTTCCTAACCAAATCTTTGATTTCACCTTTTGTAATAAGCGAATTGACAATAGCAATATCAATAATACTAGTTAAAGAATTATGATTACTAAATAATTTCCCAATGACACTCTTTCTTGTTTTCTTTATCCCTGATGGAGTTATGTATGTTGGTAATTCCTCATGAATACTTAAAAAACGATTAAGATCACCTTCCCAATTATTCATAATCAAATTGGTATGAACGATAATGAGTGTATTCACTTTTCTTTGAGCTATCAAGTTTGTTCCAACAACTGTTTTGCCAAATGCAGTCGTTGCATGACAAATTCCTATATCATTTTCCAATAATGCATTACATGCCTCTTGTTGATTATCATATAGTTGACCTATAAAATCAACTTCTATTTTCTTTTGCGAATTTCTAAGATCCTCTATATGATATGTAATTTGACTTTCTTCTAATTCATTGAGAAGTACTGATAAACATCCCCTAGGTAGACAAATCCAATAATCTATATCAATTGCACATTCTATCCATGAATTCATCCCTCTAACAGATAATCCCATTGCTCGTCTCTTAAAAAAATTTTTATTTCTAAAAGCTGCTAAACATCTTATTTGATTTTGAATTCTTGGCTTTAAATTTCTTGTATCAATATAAACCATATTTGCAAATTTGATATCAACATGATGATTGACATCATCTTTATGAAAATGATTTTCATTAATCCATGGTTGAGATATCGAATAATCATAATTCTCACTAAATATATCATTATCTTTCCATAATTGAAGCTTCTCTTCTACAAATTCCAATGATAGTTTTTTAACTTTTTCAAGACATTCCCATTGATAGGGATAAGCCTTCCAATTTTCATCTACAAAAGCACTATTTTGTTTTTTCAAAGCCTGACCCTGCAATGGTAATGCAATTAAATTTCCTAACCCATCATCTGCTAAATAATCTTGTGCAGGAATCATACGATCATATGTTTTAAAAGTTTTTAAATTAATAGATTGGACTCCTATATTTAATAACGCTCTGCCAAAATGTCTTGCTGTTATAGCTGATAAGGGTTTATCAAAGAAAATCCAAAGATGAGCACCTCGACCAGATCGTGATCTTTCTACAAGAATATCAATTTGTTGTAATTGACAAATTTTTCTTAGAGCATTGACTTCTTCTTTCCAACTATTATCAATATTCTCTCCATCTGTGCCGACTTCGTGATTATCAAAATCAAATACCAATAAATTTGTCGTTTCATCTTCTAACATAGGATAAATACCTATGACATCATTACCATTGATATCATTTCCTTTAAGATGTTCCATAATAACTTTTTGATTTAATTCTTTCCATTTTCTATTTGGACAATCCTTACATTTTATTTTTTTGTTTTTTTTAAACAAATTTCATTTTTCCAAAAGTTTTCACATTGAGGAAAATATCCAATTCTCCCATCTTTATTAACATGCCTTTGACTATAGACATCTTTTCTCCCTTTAAAAACACGATAAAATTCAATAGCATGTCTTGGAGTAATCATTTCATTATTCATTAAAAAATTATGAGTTTTCTCTTTTAATTGCTGATAAACAATATTATGAGTATCTAAAAGTTTTTCTAAATATTCTATTCTTTTTTTGAGTTGCTTATTTTCTTTTTCTAAGTCTTCATATGTCGTCATTTCATCCATGATAATAACCTCATTATTTACTTTTTCTACCTTATATTTTCTCATTAAAAGAAATAAAACACAATAAGTATTTTGTATATTGACTTACTAACAATAAAAAAATCCTTACCCATTGATGTCATAGATTATCATAAGCTTATATCTAAAATTATTTCATTATTGATAAAATCTTGATGATTAAAGTCTTACTTGAAAGAAAAACCATCGGAACCTTGATTACACGACCAAGACGTTTTGATAAAACTCTTAATATGTCTATAATTCAAATCAGTTGATTTAAAAAAAACAAAGTGGCGATTTTACCACTTTGTCAACAAGCTAAAATACAAGATGATCTTGCATTCTTATTTTCCATATTTTTTCTGATCTTCTGCAATATTACCATGATGTTGTAATGACTTTTCAGTATATTGCATAATTTCGAATTTATTCCCATCAGGATCATGAATCCACATTTGCCATGTTTCTGATTGACCCTTATTAGGTTCAATATCTATGTCAACACCCGCTTTGACAAGCTCTTCTCTAGCTACATGGATATCATCTACCATTAAAGCAAAATGTGAATAACCAAGTCTTGTATCAGGTGCTTCATGTTCCAGTTGTCTATCAGCTTTTGGGAAAAGTTCTAGATATTGTCCAGGGGCTAATTCAATAAAAATATAGGCAATACCTGTTGGATCTGTTTCAGCTCTTTTCGCCCAAGCACCACGATTGGAATTGCCTTTATAGGCATCATAGCGCATAATAATCTTTGCTTTTAATCCTAATTTATTTTCATAAAAATCTCTCATTGCATCCATCTGATCTGTATAAAATGAGAGATGCATAATTTCATTAAATTTCATATTTTCATCTTCTTTCCTTATCTTTTATCAGCAGAAAATTCAACGCCTGCTGATTTTCTGGCGAGTGTTGCAATTTTCATCGCAATTAAACTCTTTTGCATCATTTTTTGAGCTCTATCAAAATCTTTTTGTTCAAAGATTTTGACAAACTCGACAAATTCAAAATACATACGATGTTGTCCGTGTTGCTCATCATAATCATATTCACTTTTATCATTTTTTAACAATTTAAATCTTGAAACATTATTTGCTGGGGTATCTAAAACGAAACATCCCTTATTTCCTTGAATGCTTGTCATAATAGGTGCTTTACAATCCTTCGCGCCAATCAAGACAGCTTTAAATGTTCCATAATCTAAAGTAATAATCCCTGAAGTATCAATACCTTTTTCAATATTGGCATGATATTCAACATGCTGTGGTTCACCAAATAATGCCACTAATAAATGAATATTATAAATATTTAAATCCATTAAAGCCCCACCAGACTTGTTAACATCAAATGCTGGCAAGATTTTACCTTCTTTAAATGCATTATAACGTGAAGAATATTGTGAATAATTAGCTGAAACGATTTTAACATTTCCAACTTCACTCAACAATTCTTTCATTTTTAAAACATTTGGTAAATACTGTGTAGAAATTGCTTCTAACAAGAGAAAATTTCCTTCTTTTGCGACGGTATTTAATTCTTCTAATTCTTCAAGATTAGAAGTAAATGGTTTTTCACAAATAACATGTTTATGAGCTTTTAAAGCCTTCATACTCATTTCATAATGTAAATGATTATTGACAGCCACATAAACAACTTCAACCTGTTCATCCTTTAACATATCATCATAATCAACATATGTAGAAGCAATATGATGTTCTTTAGCCATATCTTCAATTTTTTCCTTTTCTTCTGGCAAGGCACAGATAGCTGTTAATTCTACGCCATCAACCTGATGAATGAATGTCAATAAATCATGAACAATCATGCCAGCTCCTAAAATCCCAACCTTCATTATTTAGCCTCCTTAGCGACTTTTGTCGCTTCTTCAATAATTTTTAATACTTCAATCACTTCTTCATCTTTGACAACTTTTTCTCCACCATTGAAGATCACATCATATAAATTGTCATAGATGAGACCATAATCTTGAATTTCTGTAGGAACTTTCTTTGTAATATCCTTCCCATTTTCATCAATATAAGATAAAGTTCCCCATTTGTCTTCTGGTAAAGGATCAAAACTAATTTCAACTGGTCCAGGTTTTGCTTTCTGAGAACTTTGATGTCCTAAAGCTGGCATCAAAAAACTTCCCCTACGTCCATGTACGATAAAGCGTGGATAATCCAATTTCACATAGTAACTCGTTTTGACAATAGCTTTCATGTGATCATAGAAAAAATCAATATCATAATAATCATCTGATTCACCTGGATGATCAAAACTACGACAATCATAAACAACTTTCTTTGGTTTACCAAATTGTTCAATAATTTGATCAATTGGATGAACAGCTAAAACATAAAGAATTCCAAAACCAACATGATCCGCAATAGATGGACGATAATAATCATAATGTGATTCCACTTCTAAGATTTCTCCAAGAACACCAGAGGCAATGACTTTTCTGACTGTCCGCATATCCGCATCATAACGTCTGTTTTGATTGGCCATCACAACTAATCCTTTTTCTTTAGCATAAGTAAAAACTTCACTAGCTTCCTTAGCAGTCATCGCAAATGGTTTTTCACATAAGACGTTTTTACCATGATCCAATGCCTGCATTGTATAAGAGACATGGAACTGATCTGGTGTATTGACAACAATCAAATTCACTTCTGGATCATTCATTACCTGATTAATATCTGTTGTAAAAGTGATATTAGGATACCATGTTTCTCTTTCTTCATCTCCAACTCTATCTTCTTCTCTACGAAAAATATATTTGACCTTAATAGTGTCTTTTCTTCTTTCAACATAAGGCAAATGATAACGACACACACTATTACCAAAACCAATATAAGCAACAACTAACATTTTATCTTCCTCCTTAATTTATCCTCATTTTATAAAAGAGAAACAATAAAAAATAGACAATGAAACCAAAAAGAAATTCGATTCCATCCGTTATTTTCAACAATGAAATTCAATTTCAAAATCAACGTCTTGGCGTTGCCATCTGAGCCCAAGTATACGCTTTTCCCTTCAATGTGATAGACATCTGATAGATATTTTCAGGCCATGTTCCGCCACCAAATCCACCGTCACCAATCGCATGAACATCACATCCTGTCTGCTTCATCATCAATGTAATTTGACGAATAGTCTCGACATCAGCTGCTTCAACATTGCTATTTAAAAAGGACATCGCTAAAGCTCCTTGACGATGCGTATGCTCAATCAATTCACGAATACGTTCAACAGTGATTCCGTGACGTGATCCTGGAGCTGGAAAATCAATAATATCGGCACCAGAATGAATCAGTTGATCAATTATTTCATAAGCATCATAATCAGCCAGTGGATCTCCTAGAACCTTTTCAACAATGCCATCTTCCCATTTTCCAGCAAAAATCAACATATCATCTCCACAAACTTCACGAGCGATTTTGGTCCATTTGATAACATTCTCAATGGAAGTTCCACTACCTGGATTCCCACCTAAAATCAAAAACGATACACCCCATTCTTTAATTTTCTGAAGATTTTCAAGTGTACAAACCATTCCTTTTAACTCATCAAAACGTGAACTATTCAAATCAATATCAGCACGAGGGCATCCCAAATAAATACCTACCGGTCTACCTCCTACCAAATCTTTAAGACTTTGATAATCAAAGCCCTGTAAACCCGGACAGCTTTGAGGATTGTGAAGATCAAAACCATTTAATAAAACCATATCCGCTCCAAAAGCAAACATTAATTCCGTAATGGTACAATTGGGAAATAAAATTGGATTTTTTAAGTATGTCTGGCCCATCAGAACACGTCCTTCTGATTTCAAGATAGATTCTTTTAAATCTCTTCCTGAATAAGTAGAAATCTGTGAAGGCTTAGCACTTATTAATCTTGTAATAGTGTCATGTAATTCCATTATGTATTCTTCCTTTCTTCATTTTACGAGAAAACGTTTTCTCTTTTGCTTGTTCTATGTTAAAATCATAACGAGGTGATTTCATGATTCAAGATTATATTCAACACGTTAAACTGACACCCCAAGAAAAAGCTATTGTCAGCTATATTCAAGAACATCCCGAATCCGTTTTACAGCATAACGCGAAAGAGCTTTCCAAGCTCATTTATGTCAGTCCGCCGACAATGGTTCGTTTCGTTAAAAAATTAGGTTTTCAAGGTTATCATGATTTTCAATTAACTTATAGTCAGGAACATATGATGTTCAATGAAACAAAAGATTATCGTATTGATCAAAACAGTTCAATCAAAGATATCATCGATGTCTTACCAGACATCTATTATCATGTTTTTATGAGAACCAAGAAATTGACAAAGACTGAATCTTTTATCAGAACGGTCAACTACATGATGGAAGCCAAACAGATTGATTTTTACGCTAATGACAACAATTATTCTGAGATTCAATCAGCTTGTTTGAAACTCTCTAATATAGGTATTCGTGCTCAAGCTTTCAATACCTTGAACACTTCTTATTTAGAAACCATTCGTCCTGCTGATATTCTCTCTTTTGTGGTTAGTCATTCCGGCAACAACAAAACAATGGTTGATGCTGCATATGCCTTAAGAAAAAAACGTATTCGCGTGATTGGAATCACAGGTAAATTAGACCCTACTTTAGATTTAATTTGCAATGAAAGTTTATATATTGACTCCTATCGTCATCATTTACCTTTTGGAATTACGTTATATGGCATGTCCATTCATTACATTATCGATGTTCTCTATATGGCTTTATATTTTAAAAAGAATAATACTTATGATCCTCTAGTGTGACTTGAACACAAAAGAAATCCATCAGGAATACTCATCTTTATTTCTCCATTTCATATTTTTCCCAATAACAATGTATCTGAAATATTATCTCAATATTTCAGATACAAATTCACTCTATATTAATCTAAATTTTGACCATCAGAGGCAATGACTTTCTTATACCAGTAGAAAGAATCCTTTTTAATACGATGAAGATCTCCTTCACCTTGATCATTCATATCTACATAGATAAAACCATATCTTTTATCCATCTGTCCTGTTGTAAACGAAACCAAATCAATTGGTCCCCATGTTGTATATCCAAAGATATCAACACCTTCACTTCTTGCTTTCATTAAGCTTTGAATATGACTTCTCAAGTAATTAATACGATAATCATCATGAATAGATCCATCTTCTTCAACTTTGTCATGTGCTCCTAAACCATTTTCTACGTCAAAAATAGGTGCTTGATATCTATCATATAAGAAATGCAGAAAGTACTCATAACCAACTGGATCAATCTGCCATCCCCAGTCACTAGCTTTTAAATATGGATTTTTTAAATCTACAGAAGCTCCTGCCGCCCCTAATGATTCTCCTTCATTTTCATGCGTTGTAACGACATTGGACATATAATATGAATAAGCCAGGAAATCAGCTTTTCCTTCCATTAAATCTTGACGATCAGCATCACTGATATCAAGATGAACATTGTTCTCAGCCCAGATTCTCTTGGCATAAGAAGGATAATATCCTCTTATCATCGTATCTGCACAATATCCAAACTTATTCTGGAATTCTTTATAAGCATAAATTACATCATCAGGATCACAAGTATATGGATACACACAGAAACCTGCAATCATGCATCCAACACTGATATTCTTATCAATGTCATGAGCGACTTTGACAGCTTGCGCTGAAGCCACCATTTGGTTATGTAATTCTGTAAAGGCAACCTGTTTTCCATCTTGTCCATCAAAATGAAGCAAGATATTAATTTCATTAAATGTTAACCATTTATCAACGAGATCCTTATATTCAGTAAAACAAACTTTCGCAAATTCAACAAACTGATGAATCATTTCTCTATTTGTCCACCCACCATATGTCTCTTCTAAATAAACGGGTTCATCATACTTATATAAAGTAATCACAGGATCCATACCATATTTGCGACATTCTTTAAAAACATCACGATAAAATTCAACACCTTCCTGATTCACTCCACCTTCAACACCATGTGGGAAAATTCTAGCCCAAGAAACTGTTGTATTAAAAGTTGTGAATCCCATTTCAGCAAATAACGCAATATCTTCTTTATATCTATGATAAAAATCAATCGCTACATGATTTGTATATTTCACATCATCAAACAATGCATATTTAGCGCCTTTTGGTAAATGATCAAATTGTCGCATTTTACTTCTTGTTCCATCAGCATTTAAATAATGGATATAACGGCGATTTTTTGTTGTTCCAGCATCCCCGAAATCAACTTGAACAGGACTCTTTCCACCTTCATCCCATCCACCTTCAGCTTGAGCAGCACTGATAGAACCACCCCATAAAAATTTGTCTGGAAAACTCATTGTTTCTTCCTCCTTTATTTTTTACATTTATAATCAACAATTGGGTCAAAATATCACACTGACTGTTTTGTTTATCTTTATATCAATCAAGGAGATGTTTAGATTTTCACTGATAAGCACATTTGCATAAACATTTTCAATCAGTCGTTTCCAATTGTTGATTATAGATACTTTATATATGCTTAAGATATTGAAAACTAACGACTTTTTTGTCTTTCTTCAATATCTTTGATCATATCAATTCTTACCTGGTGTCTACCACCTTCATACTCACCGCTCAGCCATGCATCAACAATCATTTTTGCTAATTCCATACCAACAACTCTTGCTCCAAATGCCAACATATTGGTATTGTTATGCTGACGTGACAACAATGCTGAGTATGGTTCACTGCATGTCACACATCTGATTCCATTAACCTTATTAGCTGCTAATGAAATGCCTATACCTGTTCCACAAATGATAATGCCTTTATCCACTTCACCACTGACAACTGCATTAGCCACAGCTTCTCCAGCAACGGGATAATTGAATCTTTCTGTAGAATCAGTCCCATAATTAATGACTTCATAGCCATACTTTTCTTTGATATATTCACTAATCTGTTTTTTATACTCCACAGCAACATGATCATTTCCAATTCCTATTTTCATCATATATACTTTCTCCTATCTGTTCACACTTGCCATTCTAAAATATGTATATTGTTTCCCTTTTAATGAAACAGATAACTGATGGATATTTTCCGGTGAAGTACAACCGCCAAACCCACCATCACCAATGGCATGAATATCAGCACCTGTTTCTTTCATTTTTAATGCAATCAAACGAATTGTATCTAGATCTGCACATTCGACAGAACTGTTTAAAAACGTCATAGCCAATGTTCCTGGTTTATAACGATGAATATATTCAACCAATTCTCTAATCATTTCTGTTGTAATACCATGTCTAGATCCTGGTGCAGGTAAATCAATGCAATCTGCACCTGCATCAATCAATTCTTTAATAATAGTCTTGCTGTCGTAATCAGCAAGAGGATCTCCTAAAACTTTTTCATCAACCCCATCTTCCCATTTTCCTGCAAACACAAAGATTGAGTCCTGAAATTTAGCTTTAATTCTTTTTGTTGCTTCTACAATATCACAAATCGAAGTTCCACTTCCTGGATTACCACCTAAGACAATAAAATCCACACCTAAATCAATACATTTTTGAACGTGTTCATCACTTGCCAGCATACCTTCTCTACGATAGAGAACCTTTTTTCCTCCATCATCACTGCCAACTTTTGGACATCCTAGATAAATACCTATCGGTCGACGACATTTTTGTTTCAATTCCTGAAAAGACAAACCACAAAGACCAGGATTTTGATCAAGATGATCTAAATCAAAAGTATTCAACATCACCATATCTGCCCCAAAAGCAAACATCAGTTCACTATTCGTCACACCTCTCACTAAACCATTCCCTGCAAACAAGAGATGTTGACCCATGACAACACGCCTTTCTGATTTCAAAATGGATTTTTTGAGCTCCATTGGTGACATTTTTTCAATATCTTCACCTGTAGCACTTATTAAACGTGTTATAGTCATAGTTTCCCTACTTTCCTAAAACCTGTAAAGCATGATCAAGAACTTTCGCTCCATTCATCATGCCATAATCTCGCATATCGATGACTTCTACTGGTTTATCCGCATATTTCTTTTGAATATTTTTTAATTGATAACGTACTTGTGGTCCCAACAATATGATATCAGCCTGATTTCCATATTTATCAATATTTCCAACAGGATGAGCTTCAATATGTACAGATAATCCCTTCTCTTTTGCAGCACCTTCCATACGTGTCACAAGTAAACTTGTAGACATTCCTGCTGCACATACTAATAAAATATTCATTATAACTTTCCTCCTTTATTTTATAGTTTTCTAAGTTCCTGACAAATCTCCTGATAACCCTTTTCTTTTCCAAATAAAGCTGATGTTCCTAAGATAAAACCATCAACACCTATTTTGGATAAAGTCGCAATTCTTTCTGGTGAACACGCTCCATCAATCATCACCTTATATTTGTATTGGTCTTTAACCTCACAAAATTGGTCAAATTTATGATCAACGAAAGATAAATATTTTTGTCCTGCAAAACCTGGATTCACACTCATAACCAAAACATAATCTACAAGACTTAATGTTTCTTTCACAGTTTCAAAAGATGTTCCTGGATTCACTGCAATACCTGCTTTGACACCTGCATCTTTAATCATCTGTAAAGTTCTTGTAATATGATGATCAGTTTCAGGATGAATATAAATAATCTGAACACCAATATCTGCAAATTTCTGAATATAATCACTTGGTTTTGTCACCATCAAATGGACATCACATGGTTTTGTTGCTGTCTTCACGATATATTCAATATCTTGGAGTCCCATTCCAAAATTCGGAACAAAGCTTCCATCCATGACATCTAAATGAAAAATGTCAATACCACCTTCTTCTAAATCTCTCACTTCTTTTTCTAAATACCCAAAATTGGCACACATCATACTCGGACATAATAATTTTTCCATAATACCCTCCAAAAGTAAACGTTTACTCAAACGATAAAATTCCATATTCATCTACATATATATTTTAATAAATATGAGAAATCATTTCTACACATATTCTTGGCACACATTGTGCCATGACAAAAAAAGTGTTCATAACATCAAAAAAAGTAGAATTTTTTGCATCCTACTTTTTGTTTTTCCATTAAGAATTTTCTTTAATGAAACGCTAATACCAATATAAAGAAACCTTGGAAATACTTTTTATGCATCACTACCATCATCTTGGCGATCAACATATCTTCAATCGCAAGTTCTAAATCCATTTTTGACAATCATGATGAGCATTTCATATCTTTCATATATCTGATTCAGCATAATTATTAATCCCACTGTATCTATCCTATCGTCCACCCAAAAGGAGTTAGCTCCAGTTATGATTCTTTCACTGGAAGCGACATCACTTTTATAGTATGAAACAACAATAAAATTTAAAGTATTCTTTTGAATGATCTGAATATCTTCTTCAAGCATTTCTATATGAAATTGTTAAAGTTTTTTTAAAACAATAAGGAAAATGACCTTTCACCATCACATCCATATATCGATAATTACAACAATCTGCTTTTATCAGCAATTGATAATCCTTTGACGATACATGGTACCCTAGCTACCTCACAGCCAACATTGGGTGAATTATCTATCTCATGACATACTTTGACTCAAATAGCATTGGCTAGCAGTTAATGGTGGGCACATTGGTGAAGGATTTTCTCCCTGTTTTGTCCTTTTTGAACAATCGTTTCGACATAATGTTCATAAAGTTCAACACCTTTTTTATATGAAAATCATGATATTTTTCTACCACCTATACCAGTATATCAAAATAAATCGTTATAATAATAAATTCAATATGATGTTTGATTTATTCGTTAATGACATGATCATAAAGCTATAATCCTTCTTTATTGGATATCAAAGATTTTTGATCAGAGCATTGAAAAACGTAAAGCTTTGAATCCCATTGAGCATATAAAGCAATGTCTTCCTTATCATTCTCATAAATTTCCAGACCTTTTTATAAAAGATAAAAGTCTGCCAGTCTTACCATATAGATGCCTGGATTATCTCAATATTGAAACCAAGTATCCTTACCAGCAGGAATTAAATCGACGACAGTTTCACTTCTCGCTCCTTCAAGTCGCCCCTACTAATAGAACTTCCCCATAAAAAATTCTTTGGCATCATTTCATCCTTCTTAACACATCAATCACTTCACTTAAAGATCGTAAAATATCCATAGTCATACGTGCATGTTTCTCGTCTGGTTGCTTTAAATCCGGAATACAAATGACAGGTATATTAGCACGATAGGCTGCTTCAATGCCCGTTTCACTATCTTCTAGTACCAAAGCCTCATTTGGCTTAACTGAAAGTTTCTCACAAGCCTTTAAAAAAATATCAGGAGCTGGTTTGCCGGCTTTGACATCTGTTCCACATACAACTGCATCAAAATATTTGAAAATGGAATAAGGTTGAAAAAGACGATGAACCCTTTGTCTATCACTAGAAGTCGCAACAGCCAATTTCATATCTTGTGTTTTTAAGTCTTGTAAGAGCTCTTCCAATCCTGGTTTTAAGGGAACAACCTGATTTTCCCATTCTTCATGAAAGTTTTGAAAATATTTTCTGAAATCTTCATTTTGAAAGTCAAGATGATAGAGTTCTCTCACCGAATTCAATCCACCATCAATAGATTTACCAGTAAAACAAAGACAGTAATCATCAAGTGAGAGATGAAAGCCTATCGTTTGAAAAAATCTCCTGAAAAATCGATAATTCACGACTTCTGTGTCAATCATCAATCCATCCATATCAAAAATAACAGCTTTAGCCATTATTCATACCCCCTTAATCAGTGAATAGCTTTTGTATAAAACTGCATCCTACACCTTTCTAATTCAATAAGATATTCGCTAGAACGTACACAGCCAAAATCTTTAACATTCATTCTTCCATTAACTTTTTCAACAAGAAATTGAATAATTTCAGGTGTTGTTCCACCATTATGAGCAACCTTAAAATAACCTATAAATGTTTTAATAAAATCAGCATGTTCTTTCACCCAGCATTCTAACACTTCTATTTCTGCTGCTTCTTGAATAAAAACATCCGTTTCTACAATAACTTTTATCTTTCATGATTTTTGATGACTGATTTCACTCACTTGTCTCATTTCTTCACTGATATAATCGAAATCTCGTTTTTTGATTATGTCATAGTTGTCAACCATATCTATTTCAAAAATACCACCCACACGAATCACATCTCGGCACTGTTGTATTTTTGTGAAACTCTGATATGAGCCAAATAAAAAATCCAATACAACACATAATAATAATTCACTACCATGAATGTCATCTTTAGCAATTTCAATCACATCTAAATCAAGTACAGCATGATCAATATATACTGTTAATTCTTTATTTGTATATGTCTTCATTATGTTTATCTTTACATAATCATTGAGAAAAGAAACCACTCATCAACGAGTGATTTCCTAACTAATCTAAATCTTCACCATTTGAACGAATAACTTTCTGATACCAATAAAATGAATCTTTTCTTGAACGATGTAAATCACCATGACCCTGATCATCCATATCAACATATATAAATCCATATTTTTTATCCATCTGTCCTGTTCCAGCAGAAACTAAATCAATACATCCCCAAGTTGTATAACCAAATAGATTAACACCTTCTTCAATACTTTCTTTCATACGTTGAATATGTTGGCGATGATAATCAATTCTCGCTTCATCGTGACAGATACCATCTTCTCCTTCAGATTCAATCAATCCAATTCCATTTTCTACATCAAATAAAGGAACCTGATAACGATCATTTAAAATATGTAAGAAATGTTTAAATCCTAATGGGTCAATTTGCCATCCCCAAGCATTGGCTTTTAAATATGGATTCTTTACTGTACCTAAAACATTTCCTCCTGTCACATTAGAATGTTCAGCTTCATGTGTCGTGACAACACCTGAAGCATAATACGAGAATCCCAAAAAATCTGCCTTTCCTTCTTTCAAAATACATTTGTCTTCTTCACTGATATGTAAGTCCACATCCCATTCTTTCCATACACGTTTAGCAAAACTAGGATATTCCCCTCTGACCTGCGTATCTGCACTATAACAGAAGAAATTCTGGAAATTCTTGTATTGTGCGAATGCATCTTCTGGATCTGGTGTCAAAGGATAAGACATATTTCCACAAATCATAGCTCCAACTTTCAGATTTGGATCAATTTCATGAGCTACAATTGTTGCTTTTGCAGCAGCAACCAATTGATTATGTAAATAAACCAGATTACGCTGTGCTTTTTCTTTTGGTGTATCTTCTCTTGGCATAATGATATTGATTTCATTAAATGTCATCCATTTATTGACTAAATCCTTATATTCTGTAAAGCAGACTCTTGTAAATTCAACAAACTCATCAATCATAGCACGATTTGTCCAACCACCATGCTGTTCATTTAAAGAAACAGGTTCATCATACTTATATAAAGTAATCACTGGATCCATACCATATTTACGACATTCTGTAAAAACATCACGATAGAAGTCAACACCTTCCTGATTCACTCCACCTTGAATACCATATGGATAAATTCTCGCCCATGAGATAGATGTGTTAAATGTGGTATATCCCATTTCTGCCATCAATGCGATATCTTCTTTATAACGATGATAAAAATCACTAGCAACATGATTTGTATAATGCAAATCATCAAAAAGCTGATATTTAGCTCCTTTTGGTAACTCATCAACAGGTTCCCAAGTCATATGTGCTCTTTGACCATTTTCATCCAAATACCATATCTGACGGTGCTCAGTTGTGGATCCTGCCGTACAATAATCTACAGAAACAGGTGATTTTCCACCTTCATTCCATCCTCCTTCAATCTGGGCAGCACTTACTGAACCACCCCATAAAAAATCTTTAGGAAAACTCACGATTGTATTCCTCCTTTATCTTTTGATATTTCTATTGTAAATCACTCTTTCCCTCGTTTCGATATATGTTATCGGCACAATGTGTGCCATAAACAAAAAAAGATTTCCTCTCAAGAAGAAATCATTCCTTTGAAAAACTGTTTCTTATTTTTTCAATCAAATCAATACAATCAATAGAATCCTGCAAACTCATACGAGGACTTTCCACGAGTCCTTCCTTAAAACAGCGATGAACTTCTTCGATTTCTCCAAAGAAGTCATCATTAACATAAGGTTTTTCAATATAATGCACATTGCCTTCAACATCTATAATAGTAGCCTCTGTAGGACGATAAAAAGGCTGTGCCAAAATTTTTCCTTTAGTTCCCCTAATTTCTAAAATAGGAGCTTTCTTTTCATCAAAAGCCATTTCCATCAAAGCTTTTTGACCACTTTCAAAAGTGATTATCACTTGATCATGACTATCCACCCCATAGCGAATCTGTACCTGAGAATCGATAGAAGTCACTGCAGAATGAATATAATCCAAAGTACTAGCAACATTATAACTGCCCACATCATTTAAAATTCCACCTTGTTGATGATCAAACAAATAATGTCCCTCTAAATAATCCCTATCATAACAAAATCGTGTTTCAACACTTAACAGTTCACCAATCTTCTTTTGATCCAAGCACTCTTTGATATCCTGAATCAAAGGAATAAAACGTGTTTTCATAGCTTCCATAAAAAAAGTTTGATTCTTCAAAACTTCCTGTTTTAAATCTTCCATCTGCCATTTATAAAGTGTTGCCGGTTTTTCACAAAGAACTGCTTTATGATGTTGAATGGCTTTTTTTGCCCAACGATAATGGTCAATATGTCTCATAGCAAGATACACTGCATCAACATTATCATCATTTAATAATGCTTCATAATCATGATAAACCAACACATTCGGATGGTCTTTTGAAAATCTTTCACATTTGCTTTCTGTATAAGAGGCTGCAGCATAAAGTTGACCATTTTCACTTTTTTCTAAACTTCTTATAAAGCGTTGTGCAATGTTTCCTATTCCCAGTATTCCCCATTGAATCATAAGTCCATTCCTCCTTGTACTTTATTATATCTTTTTTGATATATCTCATCTATGTGAAATTTCGTCATATTTTATGACGAAAATATAACCTTAGATAGTTGACAACTATATCTGAAATACATTAATTAAAATATGTCCAATGTAATTCTTTAAATACTTGTCTGATCCCCCCTTTATATCCATGCAAAAACAATTCAATTGACGAATGTCGTCTATTGAACTTATCCAATGTATACCCATCTTTCTCTTCTTTCCTAAAATCTTAATTCATTTGACTCCTAGCTTTTTCATCAAAATAAACAACTCCATCTCGTATGCGATCTTCAGCTGTGAGAGTAGCACATATACTCAGTATCTTATAATATGAGTAGATTGAACAATGATATTAACACGAAAGAGTGATTCCACATACTGATACCATTGATGGATTTGCTTCTTTGAATATGAAGACAAGGTTCTAATCATGGACAATAATGTCTTATGACAGTGTTTGCATAAATATCTTTAATTTTCTTTTTATCCTTATCATATTTAATGATATAGTAGTGCGATTACGTACAATCTTGTCCTCACTGTGAACATGATTGGGGGTAAGGTTATTGAGTTTTTCTCTAATAATTTCAATTTCATCATCAGTTGAACGATTGATAATGGAATCAATAATATCATGAAATATTTTATCAGTCATAATATCTTTACCACGATATAAGTATATCACAGATGAAAATATCATGTTTCATTTTAATTGATTTTCACACTGTTTTAACGGAGTTGAATCAATTATCAACATTTAACTAGGGTTAAATTTATGACTAAAAAAATATTCTACCACAAAATATGTTTTTTTCTAGGAAAAATTTTAAAAAAAATATATAATAAATTTAGGAGTTGACATTTTATGAATAAAAAAAAGAGGTTATCAATAAAAGAAATAGCAAAACTAGCCGATGTATCTGTGGCTACAGTTTCACGCGTGATTAATAATAATGGTCGCTTTTCTGAAGAAACAAGAATCAAAGTTCAAAAAATAATTGATCAATATGGCTATAGAACCAATATGGCTGCAAAAAGCTTAAGAATGTCAAAATCAAAAACAGTGGGTGTTATTGTTCCTAATATCGACAATGAATGGTTTTCCCATCTTGTCTTAGAAATCGAAAAATATTTTTTTGAAAAAAATTATTCTGTTTTTATATGCAATACTTCTCAGACTGAAGAAAAAGAAATTGCTTATTTTAAATCACTTGATTCTAAACTAGTAGATGGAATCATGTGTATCTCAGGTAGTGAAGAATTACCAACCAACATCATCACAAGAGATATTCCTATCGTCTGTATTGATCGAAAACCTAAATATCACAACAATGTTTATTATGTAGAATCTAATCACTATAGCGGTGGTTATCTGGCAACCAAAGAATTAATCAATAAAGGCTGTAAGCGGATTGCGATTGTTTCACGTAATAAATCCTTATCAGTCAATCAACAACGACTGGAAGGATATCGCCAGGCTTTAAAAGACTATGGACTTGTCGCTCATAAAGAATTACAGATTTTATTAGATGTTTCATCTTCTAATTATGATGGTGCAAAACATGCGACTGAAAAGCTCATTCAATCAGGTATTCCTTTTGATGGTATATTTGCAACCAATGATTGGCGAGCTTATGGTGTCTTAGTTGCCTTATCAGAAAATCATATTCGTGTTCCTGAAGACGTCAAAATCATTGGATTTGATGATATTTCTATTTCTTATGCCTGCCAACCATCATTATCAACAATTCATCAAAATACCAAACAGCTTGCCCAAAAAGCCTCCAGCTTATTATTATCATTAATGAATGACGAAACTGTGAATAGTGATGAAAAACACTATATTTTACCTGTAGAATTGATTCAAAGAGATTCTACAAGCTTATAAAAAGGGCTAAAGCCCTTTTTATAATGTTTTATTTATTTGATGTCTCGACTTATATAAAAGACCAAAAACAAAATCATCGTCCTATAATACGATGACTGCAATCAGACATATGGATAGAATAACTTCTTAAATCTTGACATGATGTATATAGACTTCTTTAAACATCTGCCAGACTTCTCATAATGAGCAGATAAATAAAACTGATTTCATAACGAATTCCTTTTCTCTCTTTCATAAAGTATATCTCTTTAACGTTTCCATAAAATTCTTCACATCATAACGTGTTGATGACAGCTTTTTCTGACTTTTTAAAATCAAAATATATATTTTTTGAATTTCAAGTATCATATTTTCTATCTTGTGAATATTGCCCAAAGTTGATTTCTTAATTCTAACAAAACCATAAGGCTTCTCGTATATCTGATATTGAAGATGTTCCATAGAAAATAATAACACATACCTTCATAATTAAAATCTTTATCTACAATCACCATATTTAACTTCTGATTTTCTCTTAACATAAACTTTAAAACATCAAGATAATCTGATGCACATATGATTTTTATAAGACTTTCTCCAATTCACAGATATAAGAATCAATAACCTGATCATTATCATCACGATCCTCTATTTTCAGTTTTGATAGATAATCAAATGACAGATGAACAAAACGTTGATTTGTATCAATAATCAAACTTATATAATGATTTTGATCAAGGGTATTATCATAATTAAGAAATAAGTTCTCTTGTTGATCTTCGTTAACTGTATAAAATAGGATATATATTATTGAATCTTGATTCTGTTTTAATGTTATCTGTAACATTCATATCATATCTCAAGTTTTCTATACAGATGTTTTCATCATCATAACGATAACTATGGGATGAAGCCTGTTCTAAAGTCGACATTGGCTGATAATAACCCTCTTTATTCTCATCATAAACCTTTAATACAAAATCTAGAGTCTCTATATAATCTTGCATGTTTTGAATCTCACTAATGATCATCTTGGACATAGCCATCTACATGACCTGGAAATGGAGTTGTTTTTCCTTCTTCATATTCCATAGCTTGAAATGGTCTAGCTGAAAATATAATGACTTAATTGTGAATTAAAATCTGATACTCAACATGACTTATCTCTTTGAATTAATCCTGATGAGTATAGATTTCAACAGGTATATAAGGAATAAGTTCTTCTTCTAAAAAATAATTGATTTTAACCATCTGGTATAAACGATTATCAAAAGGAATTCTAAAACAACCATGAAAAAAACAACTATTGGCATGAAAAAATTCTTCATTTGTTTTAAAATCAATTCACTAAACAATAAAGTCATCGTATAAACTGTCAAATACAAACGATATCTATATCAATATTTTTAAACAAGATAATCTATAGCTATTTGATCAATTCTTATATAATTGATTTTATGATATTCTCCTTTCACTTTCCATCCCGAATCTTTTTCAGTTGGGGAAAATATAGTCGCCTGTCTCTTCGTCCCTGTGCCAGTTATCTTTGTTGAAAATCTTCTTTTTATATTTTGTGCTTTTTTTAATGCTATAGACATTGAACTTCTGTACAAGAGCGACTTCATTGCTCAGACAATACATATAATGGGCATAGCTTTCATATCCTGCATCTGCCACAGGATCTCATTGCAGCTCTCCATAGACAACATCCCTATAGTTGTTCATCATGGGGATGAAAGTTGTTGTATCAATCCGCAATATCAAAATACCTACATGTGTTATGTATTATGATCTGTATGTTATATGCAGCATGAAAATAGGTTAGTTCCACCATAATGATGCATAAAAGTGGCATCTGTTTCTGTCTTCGCATATTTCGAGCTCCTCAAGATATTCAGTCATCTTTGCCTAATATTCAAAATAGAAAATTACAACAAAGCCATTAAACTGATCAAGCATAGTGCAAATGGCTATACCTGTTGGTCAAGATTTAGGAATCAAGTATTATACTCAATGATGATATCCCAATCAAATTCTAACACCAAAAACAGAAGTGATAGCTATCACTTCTGTCCTTACAGAATATAGGGCAACTCCACTTTATTTGTGGGGTACCTTTAATTCTTTCTTTAATGCTGAACTGGCTTTAAATGCTGGTATTGTCGTAGCTGGAACAATGATTGTTTCTCCGGTTCTTGGATTACGGGCTGTTCTTTCATTTCTTTCTCTTACTTCAAAAGTTCCAAATCCTTTTAAAGAAATCTTATCTCCTTCCTTTAAAGCCTCTGTAACTGTTTCAACAAAAGCTTTTATAGCCGCATCTGCCTGTGTTTTCGTTAAACCAGCTTGCATTGCCACTTTTTCTACTAATTCAGTTCTATTCATATCATATCCTCCATTTCTCTATCTATACTATAATTGACGTATCATTGTTGCAAATTTTCTTGCTTCTTCTTCAGATGTTGCCCATGATGTAACAAGACGAATTATGATATGGTTATCATCTAATGATTGAATGTGAGAAACCATAAATTCTTCTTCAATCTTTTGTAAATCATCTTTAGGCATATCGACAAAAATTTGATTGGTTGTAGAAGGACAATAAAGAGTATATCCTTTTTCTTCAAGCGCTTCTTTCATGATCATGCACATTGCATTTTCATGCTTTCCAATTTCTTCATACAAACCATCTTTTAATAAAGCATAGAATTGTACACCTAATAAACGCCCTTTGGCTAACATTGCTCCTTTTTGTTTCATTTGATAACGAAAATCCGGTTGTAATGCTGGATTGACAATAACCAATGCCTCTCCAAACAATGCGCCCATCTTTGTTCCACCGATATAAAAGGCATCGGTATTTTTAGCAATATCAGCTAAACTTGGTGCATCTTCTTGCACAAGCGCACTTCCCAATCGTGCTCCATCTAAAAAAAGATATAAATTATTTTCTTTAGTGTAAGCATGTAACGCTTCTAATTCTGCTTTGGTATAATATGTACCTAATTCAGTAGTTTGTGAAATATAAAGCATTTTAGGCTGCACCATATGTTCATCAGGATGCGAATCGATAATTGCTTGTATACCTTCAATTGTCACTTTTCCATTTTGATGAGTAACAGTTAAAACTTTATGTCCTGTTGCTTCAACAGCTCCTGTTTCATGAACATGAATATGTCCTTCATCGCTTGCAATGACCGCTTGATAATCTTTTAAAACAAATGAAATAAAAGTTAAGTTCGTTTGTGTTCCACCAACTAAAAAATGAACATCAGCCTCCTTATTTGCTATTCTTTGACGAATGACATCTGTTGCCTTTTGACAATATTCATCCATTCCATAACCAACACTTTGTTGTAGATTTGTATTCACTAAAGCCTCTAAAACAACCGGATGTGCTCCTTCACTATAATCATTTAAAAAACTATACATATTCTACCCTACTTTCTATATAATAAACCATATCTGACATATATTAAATTCAATAAACTTAAGAAATTCATAGTACCTTGTATCGATGACTCAGTATATTTACTTTCCGTTCCATCAATACAATAAATATAATCAATTAATTCATTTTGATATGATCTATTCATTGTCAGCAATAATATACAAGGATGATGCTCATGCACTTTTTCAATCAATGGATTAATTAATTCTTCTCTAGCACGCACCGTAATAATAATCACAAGACTATCTTCATCAATCATATCTAATCTTTGAATTTCATCACCACGTTCAACAAAAGCATAAATAAACTTTTTTAATTTCAACATTTTCATCTGAAAATCATTAGAAATAATCTTATTAAACTGATAACCAATCAAATGAATCTTTTTAGCCTGATGAATCATTTGACAAATTTTATCAATTTCATGAATATTAATACTTTGATAGACAAGCTGTAGTGATGATATTGTTTCTTGATACATTTTATCAACTAAAAACTGTGGATTTTTAGTAATCTGAGAAATATCGTCATCGTTCATATGAATTTCATTTTTAGCAATTTCTAAAGCAATCGCCATTTCATGTTTAAAATTAGCAAAATTTTTACAATTCAAATCTTTACAAAATCTGGAAATAGTTGCTGGAGAAGTATAACATAAATCAGCCAAATCATTAATACTAATATCAGGGATTTTATCAAGATGCGTTAAAATCGTATGAGCAATTGTATAATACATATCCTGGTTAGAAGATACATTGACATAAGACAATAAAACATATAAAATATCTACCTCATTATAATCATTTGTTTCCATTGCTATGCTCCTTTAAATAATTTTTCCTTCCCATCTCATATAAATCTTGCCCATAAGCATCAATAACTACCGTTAAAGGAAAATCCTTCACAACCAATCGCCGAATTGCTTCTGGCCCCAAATCTTCAAAAGCAATCACTTCACAAGATTCTACACAACGGCCAATATATGCACCTGCACCACCAATAGCTCCAAAATAAACACCTACATATTCACACATTGCCTCTTTAACAGACTGTTGTCGATATCCTTTTCCAATCATTCCTCTTAACCCCAGAGCCAACAAAGAAGGAGCATAGGCATCCATACGCCCTGATGTTGTTGGACCACCACTGCCAAAAACTTCTCCTGGCTTTGTTGGTGTTGGACCAACATAATAAATTATTTGATCTTTCACATCAAAAGGTAATTTTTTGCCTTCTTGAAGTAAAGCCATTAAACGTTTATGTGCTGCATCACGTCCTGTATAAATGGTTCCTGATAAGAGAACCTGATCGCCTGCTTTTAATGATAAAGCCGCTTCTTTTGTGAAGGGAGTTGTTATATGTTTCATTATAAAATAACCTCCTTATGTCTCGCAACATGGCAACAAATACTAACCGCGACCGGAAGTCCAGCAATATGCGTTGGATAAGTTTCAATATTCAAAGATAGCGCTGTCGTACAACCACCATAACCAGCGGGCCCTATTCCCGTTTGATTAATCATTTCTAACAATTCAACTTCCAGATCCTGATAACGAGCATCTGAATGATGTGATCCAATTTCCCGCAGCATTGCCTTTTTCGCAAGCAATGTCACAAGATCAAAAGAACCTCCAATACCTACCCCAATCACCATCGGTGGACAAGCATTAGGCCCGGCATCTTCAACAACCTTCATCACAAACTCTTTTATGCCCTCTATTCCGTCACTTGGCTTGAGCATTTTGACCTGAGACATATTCTCACTTCCAAACCCTTTTGGTGCTACGATAATTTTTAATTGATTTCCTGGTACAATTTCATAATGAATGATAGCCGGTGTATTATCCTGGGTATTTATACGAGAAAACAAAGGATCATCAACCACACTTTTTCGTAAATACCCCTCTTGATATCCTTGTCGTACACCTTCATGGATAGCTTCATTCAAATTTCCGCTAATATGAACATCTTGGCCAATTTCAACAAATATGCAAGCCATTCCTGTATCCTGACAAATAGGTGATGATGAATTCATCGCAATTTTTGCATTTTCACTTAAGACTTCTAACGTCTGCTTGGCAATTTTGCCGTCTTCTTTTTGATAAGCTTCATGCAAAGCTTGGGTAACATCGCAAGGTAACGTATAATTTGCTTCCATACATAAGCGTTTAACCTCTTTAATAATTATTTCTTGACTTATTTCTTTCATATTCATCCCTTCTTTTTTTATCATTATATATAATTTTATATCAGAGAACAAGAAAAGAATTAAAGGATATGACCTTTTAATTCTTGTAATGAAGGGTAATAAAGTGAATAATATCTTAAAGACATTAATTCTACTGTTGTCAATAGACTATGTTTACCAGTCTTACGATTCTTTTTATTCCCCATTAAAATTCGATGTCCAACTGGTATCTTTAAATCTAGTTCCGGATGACAAGTCATTAACACAACATGACAACCTGATTTTTTTATATACTGTAAAATTTTATGGCCACTATTAGAAAAATAACCATTAACTGTTATAATTATTGCAACACTTTCTTTAGTTAAAGATTTGGCGCATTCCAATTGTCTTGCTGAATCCATATAAGCCATTGTAAATTTTTCTAACATCAATAAATCCGTTTGAAAATGTAAAGCAGCACTTTGAGAAAACTGCATACCAAAGAAAGCAACAGAATGGCTGTCATGAATCAATTGTAAAACTTGATCAATCACATGCCAATCTAATATCTGAGGAAGATCAGCTATATATTCAGTAACTTGGCATATATATTGTTGAGTTGCTTCTTGAGGATGATAACGCATCGTTTCTAAAGGAATACTAATTAAGTTATTAAACTTTTTATTATGAGAATGGAAAGTATAGCATTCTTGTTTTAAATGAGCATAATTTTCATACCCTAATGTCCGACAAAAACGAGAAATCGTCGCCGGCGAAACAAAGCATTCACTTGCCAGTTCACTAATACGCATATTTGCGATACGATAAAAATTATTTGCCATAAATAAAGCAATATTATAATTTGTATCATTTTCTGGAGCTGTATCCAAAAAAATAATTAACCGATAAAACAAATTTTTCATGCCAACTCTCCTATTCTTTGATATATTCACCTGAAAGTTCAATACCTAATTAACTTTGATTTCCTGATTCTTCGACAATCACTTTATTCTCCTGTAAAGTGAACTCTAGTGTATGACCATCTTCTGTCAAATGACTGATTGCCTCTAAATGATGTTGATCATTTTAAAAGTAGGTATAATCCTGATATCCTTCAAGATTATACTCGATATTAAAAACAAGGCCATCATAGTCATATTCTTTCTCAATTGATAAAGTTACATGACCACAATGATATTGTCCCTTCTCATTGCCTCTCATCAGCCACCGTATCTAAAGGTGTCGCTTGACATCCTATTAACAACAAACATACCCAAAATATAGTTTTTTCAAAATGACATCACCTAACAATACTATAACCTATATCTGACATAAAAGCACATCTTTTTTATCCAAAAAATCATTTTTTATAGAACCTAAAACTAAAATCACATATTTTCCGTTATTTTTGATATAATTTACCCATAGAATTATACTATACTAAATATTGTAGTCAAAAATATTTGTTTTCCCTTCAAATATGACTACTTCATGATATCCTTTCCCAAACTGATATCAAGAATAGACCAGATTTCCCATCTGGTCTGTTTTTTTTTGTTTCTATTGCAAAACTTCACGATATACTCTTAACACGTTTTTATAGAAAATCTTTTCAATTTCTTCTTCACTCAACCCAGCCTCAACCAAAGCGTGATAAAGCTTCGGCATATACGAAGCATCTTTCAATTCCAGATTTTGTGCAATCCCATCAAAATCACTGCCTAGTCCAATACAATCAATACCAGCAATCTTTTTAATATACATAATATGTCTAACCATTGAAGAAACTTTAGATAATGGATTAGACTCTTTACTTTCATCTAAAAATCCAGCAGCAAAATTAATTCCCATTACACCACCACGCTGAGCTAATTTTTTTATCATATCATCACTCATATTACGAGCATGTGGACACATTGCACGAGCATTAGAATGAGAGGCTACAAAAGGCTTTGTCGTCAAAGACAACACGTCATAGAAACCAGCATCTGATAAATGTGAAACATCAATAATGATTCCTAAACGTTCACATTCTTGAACATATGCTTTACCAAAATCTGTCAAACCATGAATCTCATCACAAGTATGATAACCATGATGTGGATCATCCTTAGAAAAATTAGGAAATCCAATGCCATTTTCATAATTCCAATTCAATGTTATCATACGAACCCCTAAACGATAATAATTTCTTAAATAAGCTAAATCATTATTCACAACGTCCCCTTCTTCCAATGTCAAAAGAGCGCTCATTCGATGATTATCAATATTTTGACAAATATTATGATAACGATAAACCAATGATATCATATCTTGATTTTTCTCTATTTCATTATATAGCGTATCAATCAAATGCTGAACATGACAAATTGGATCATCAACTTCTTTCAGTGGTGTAAACACCGCAAAATTCTGCAATAGATAATCTCCCTTTTTCATCTTTTCTAAACTGATATTAAGATGATTTGATCTTATGCCAATATCTTGCCCCTCTCTTTGTAAACGATCAACCTCAAAAATAGTATCACAATGCATATCAACAACTTTCATTTTCCGTTCCTCCTAAAAATAGATTTCTGTCGATTGATAATCTTTTGTCATTGATTGGGTTTCTTTAAGCCATTGCAAAGCTTCATTAATTTCTTCTTCCTCCAAATCTAAAATACCATATGTCGCCAGTTGGCAAACATCATAAATGCTTTGCCATAAAGCATCAAAATTCTGATTATCACGATCAGCTTGTTCACTTACTTCATAAGCATACATCTCATGTGCTTGTTTCATAGCTTCTTTTATTGTCATTTCACTTTCTCCTCGTATAATCTGTATAGAAGTTTAAATTAAGGTTTTATCTTTTATCCTTCGTTATGTTCCGCTTCTAAAAGACTTGATCCTCTATTCAAGGCGTGTTTTATACCCAAATAAGTTTGTTGCAACAGTATATTCTCACTCATCTTTGCGTTTGTCTTTACTCTTAAATCAATCCTAAATGCCTACAAGCATTATAAATCCCATCATCATCAATAGACGTTGTGACATAAGAAGCTATCGCTTTAAGCTTCTCATTCCCTTGTCCCATAGCAACTGAAAAATCTGCTGCTTTAAACATATCCATATCATTTAATGAATCGCCAAAAGCAATGTATTTTTCAATACCATATAAATCCATCAATTGTTGAATACCAGTTGCCTTCGTTACTCCTGCAATCGTTAAATCAGCATAAGTTGATTCTCCTGGCAAAACAGTAATCCCCTCAATCTGAAAAAAAGGTGCATAATCATAACCTTTTGGTCCATAGACAATCATTGCACTTACTTCTTGACCATGATAATCACCAACTTCAGGAATAACATTATTAAAAAATCTTTGTGACTCTAATACATATTCATCAGGTTCCTTAGAAATCACTCGCGGCTGAGATTTTAAAACAACAGCATATTGAAGTTCTTTCGCAATAGTCAGAGTCTGTTTAATTGCCGAAGGTAAAAGAGCGGCGTGAAAAATTTCATGAGCCTCTCGATCTAAAACAACCTGTCCATTATTACAAACAAAGCCATCCCATTCAAACATTTCCATAAGTCCGGTTGCTTTTAAAGAGTCAATCCCTCTTCCCGAAGAAATAACCATTTTATATCTAGCATTCTTCAACAAATGCAAAGCTTTTTGGGTTGAAATACTCACTTGATGATTCACATTGTCCCTTAATGTCCCATCAACATCAAAACATAGCATTGGTTTTTCCATTATTTTCACCTCTAGACATTATTATACAAGAAAAAACATGATTTTCCTATCATTTTCATGTATATAAGAAAGAAGTGAACATACATGAAAGAACATTTTACAATAAAACCTAACTTTGATTATCTGCCATTAGATGTCATTATTATGAGTCTTTCTCATCCGAGAGGGATTATTCAAATTGCTCAGGGCATAAGAAAGGTATTTGGATTTCATAGATTATCTCAGTAAACAAGGTTATGTCGTATTATTCATGATCATCGAGGTCATGGAAAAGGATTCGAAAAAATGAAGACCTTGAATATTTCTATTCTCATGACGAGATTGGTATCGTAGAAGATGTCAACCAACTCACACAACTTATCAAAAACGCTATCATGAACTTCCATCTTTTTGGGCATAGTATGAGGTTTTTGATGTGTGCTACTATGTTAATTGATGGATTGATTGTTCATAACAATTCCACCTATAATCCTCTCATTCCTATTGTTCTTGCTTTAACCAAAATATTATCCCAACTTTTCGGGAGTCATCATCGTCCTCAATTCATTCAGAAAATTGGTTTTGATGCATTCAATAAAAATTTTGATCAGAAACTCATGAATAGCCAATTTGTAACGACCAACAGATTGTCATTTATCATTTTACTTTTACCACTAATAGATTTGAATGTTTATTTCAACTGATGATGGAACTGTACAGTGCTAATTAGTAGCTACTTCATCATCAACTTCCTATCTTATTTATAGCGAGATAGGATGATCTTAATATTATCAACGAAAAGGCAGGAATCAATTTCTTTTATGGGAAAAAGGGATTCATTGATCATACGCATCATGAAATCCTCAATGAAACCAATCATCAAATCGTTTACAGCTATCTCTTGCAACAAATAAAATCTTGGCAGTTATACCAAGATTTTATTTCCTTATCATATTTTGATAACGCATTTGTAAATAATCATCAGAATAATGTTTATCCAGAAATTGTTCAATGATTGAATTTGGTGGAATATTTTGAGAACGTTCATAAGAACGAATTAACGCCATCGCTGACAATACCATATCAAAGACTAAAAAAACGCTCATTAACCAGGTAAGAGATTTTCCAAAATGCATCGGTATATTGTCAATAAATTCCAATAAAAATGGATATATTATTTTGATCCAAATTACTGCAGCAATCCCCCAAAAACAGCAAAATAACAAATTAATACGCCCATTAATTTGAAATGGTAAATGACTGTAATCCCAAAATCTCACCCCAAATACTTTTTCAGTTAAAAAACTACATAAATATTCATATATTCCCCCAACAAGACTCCCTATAACAAAAATCCAACTGACTTTCTTTTCTTTTTTATTTTGTAAAAGCAATGTTAACAATAAGCCTCCAAAACCCCATACAACAGAAAATTGTCCATATAGCAAGCTACTTCGACTCATTAATTTACCCATCGTGAAATAACACCAGATGATTTCTATAATGCTCCCCACAAATGAACAAATAATAAAAATCCAAATTAAATTATAAATATTGTATTTATCTACAAACTTCTTCATTATGCATCTTTCCCTTCACATATTTTATTCTATAAAGCAAGTATGTCTTTTATGTTAACAAAATATGGAGAATTAATGTTTAGATCAATTCTCCATATTCATTCACTTGTTGTAAAACAATGCTATTTTGTTGAAGAGATTCTTGTACCTGAATAATTCTTTGATTAGAAGATCCTTTATACAATAAATCTAAACTTCGTAAAGCCAAAACAAAACGTCCATCTACCATAGTATCACAATAAGATAACAATTCTCTATGCTTTTGTCCTAAAGATAAAATTTCTTCAAACGTATAACCACTATAAACCATCAAATGCAATTTTCTTTTCTTCACTTCACGTGCCAATTCAATAAAAGGCTCAGGTTGCATAAACGGCTCTCCTCCGGTAAAGGTTACACCATCTAAAAGTGGATTTTGATCAATTTCTGCCAACAACACAGAAGTATCAACTTCATATCCCCCATTCATATCATGACTTTGTGGATTGTGACATCCTTCACAACGATGAGGACAACCTTGAGCAAAAATAGCATACCTTAATCCTGGTCCATCTACTATTGAATCATTAACAACACCATAAAGTCTAATCAACATCATCTAACCCATGTTTCACACGATCAGCTTCTTCAGCTTTTTTGCCATCATTGAAACGATCAAGTGTCCCTACTAAATATCCAGTTATACGACGAATCCTTTCAAAGCCAACATGTTCTTCCTCGCGACGACCACATTTCGGACATACGTCATTAATGATACCATTATAACCGCAAACCGGATCACGATCTACAGGATGATTGATAGCACCATATCCCATTTGAGCATCATGCATAGCACGAACAATCTTTTCAAAAGCAGGCAAGTTCTTAGTTGGATCACCATCCATCTCAACATAACTAATATGACCGCCATTTGTAAGAGCATGATAAGGCCCTTCTATCTTGATTTTCTCATAAGCACTTATAGGATGATAAACTGGAACATGAAAACTATTAGTATAATAATCTCGATCTGTAATTCCTTCTAGTTTCCCATAAAGCTCACGATCAAGTTTGACAAAACGTCCTGAAAGTCCTTCGGCTGGTGTAGCAATCAAAGAAAAATTCAATTGATATTTTTGTGAAGCCTCATCTATACGTTTACGCATATGAGCAACAATTTGTAAGCCAAGAACTTGTGCTTTTTCACTTTCACCATGATGATAACCAATCAAAGCTTTTAACGTTTCAGCTAAGCCGATAAAACCAACTGTTAATGTACCATGTTTCAATACTTCTCTGACTTCATCAGTAGGCTTTAACTTCTCAGAATCAATCCAAACACCTTGTCCCATTAGAAATGGATAATTCATAACACGTCGTTTACATTGAATTTCAAAACGTTCTAATAATTGATCAATACATAAATCAATCATTTGATCTAATTTATCAAAAAATTCATCAATATCTCCCTTTGATTTAATTGCCAATCTTGGTAAATTGATTGATGTAAAACTTAAATTTCCTCTTCCTGGTGAGATTTCTTTATGAGGGTCATACACATTCCCAATGACTCTTGTACGGCATCCCATATATGCAATTTCAGTTTCTGGTTTACCATTATAATACTGTAGATTAAATGGTGAATCAATGAAAGAAAAATTCGGAAATAAACGTTTCGCAGAAACACGACAAGCCAATTTAAACAAATCATAATTCGGATCTTCAGGATAATAATTGATTCCATCTTTAACTCTAAATATCTGAATTGGAAAAATAGGTGTCTCCCCTTTCCCCAAACCAGCTTCTGTCGCTAATAAAACATTTTTCATAACCATTCTTCCTTCTGGAGAAGTATCCATTCCATAATTAAGAGAACTAAATGGAACTTGTGCTCCAGCTCTAGAATTCATTGTATTCAAATTATGAATAAGTGATTCCATCGCTTGATATGTCTCTTGATTAACTTCTTCATAAGTTTGTTCAACTACAAAATCCTGTATTTTACTGATTGTTTTTTCATCTAGCCCAGATTGCAACAAAAGTTCTTTTTCCAATAAAAGATAACCTTGGTCTTCTAATGTAGGTTGTTTATTAAAAAGTAGAACCTTTTGAACAATCTTTAACGCATCTAAATCAGTCAACAATAATAAAGCTTTTTTTAAGTTTTTAAAATAAGTCTTTTTATATGATTTACGGACACCATCAGCCATTCCGTAATCAAAATTAACAATAGCCTGTCCCCCATGCTGATCATTTTGATTTGACTGAATCGCAATACAAGTTAAAGCAGAATAAGTGGTAATACTATTCGGTTCTCTTAAAACACCATGACCCGTTGAAAAACCATCTTTAAATAGTTTGATAATATCTATTTGTGTACAAGTGGTTGTCAACGTTAAAAAGTCCATATCATGAATATGAATATCCCCACTTTTATGTGCGACACTATGCAAAGGATTCAAAACAAACATTTCATTAAACTGTTTCGCGGCTTCAGCTCCATATTTTAACATTGTTCCCATTGGTGCATCAGCATTGACATTCGCATTTTCCCTTTTCAAATCACTATCCTTCGCATCCTGAAAAGTAATCTCCTCTAAAGTCTTCATTAAGCGCGACTTACGATCACGTGAACGCGTTCTTTCAGCACGATATAAAATATATGCCTTAGCAATTCGTACATACCCCTTTTCAATTAAGGTTTCCTCAACAGTATCTTGAACCAATTCAACAGTTGGCAATTCAGTATGTCGAGATTCTAATTTGTTTTCAACTTCTTTGGCAACCTCAATCGCTTTATCTAAATCGTATTTCGCTTCTGTTGCTTGAAATGCCTTATATACTGCACCAGCAATTTTATTGACATCAAAAGCATCCATTCGACCATCTCTTTTTCTAATATACTTAATCATAACATGTCCTCCATTTTATTAAAGTATCTCATACTCAAACTTTTTTCACAACTAAAATGAATGATTCATAAACTTTTTTCATTAATCAATCCTCTTTCGTTCGTAATGTTATAGGTTTAACATATTAATAAAAACGAAACAATTCTCAAACAAGATGACAAGTAAAGAGAGCTGTAAAAGATGTTCATTCATGGATGAATGCTGTAACCATCAGAAAGTCCTAACAAACTATGTTGGATGAATTGTATGCAGTTGTAGATAAAAATCTATCAGCGGAATTTAAAAGAAATTTAAAGAAGTAGAGAAGCATACAGGTTGAATAAGCATTTGGAGTCATCAAGCAGAAGATGATATTCACGAGAAAAGGACTGGAAAACAACGCAAAAAATATTTAACATCCGCTGAAAACAAGAAAGCTTGCAGATAATTCGAGGAAATTTTACGTTATGTTTCAAATAATGCACCTATCGCTTTTTTGATGTGAGTAAATCGTATCATAAGTCCATGAACAAGTCCACATCATATCTACTGCTTAGTTCCTCAATACTGACTCTTTCAAGATAATAGTTAATCGTGTCACCATGAGAAACATCAACCAAAGTCTCAACGATATGTCTCATACTTTGACAGTGTGTTGTTATTTGAATGATTTTTTAGCTATTTAGCATATGCCATTTTGAAGAATCTATCTTTTGTTTCTTTTTGTTTTTTTGACTTTAGATTATTTATCAATGTTTTTAGTTTCGATTCCGCTTTGTTTATTTTGCACATAGATATTCTCTGTTACCAGACTGGTTATATGGAGAATTTAGGGAAGAAGATATAGCGACAGGAAATGGTAAAAAAGAGGTAACTGTTGAATGTTCAAAGAGAAATAGAATATTGTCCTTTTTTAATGACAGAAAAAGATAGCCAACAGCAATAAAAATGCTTAATAGCTATCTATTTCTTTTTAACTTCTGACGAATTCAAATTCTTTATAAATGAAAAAAGAGCGTTATTTATTCTTCTTCTGATTTTTATTAGCATAATAATTACGTACTAACATTTGTGTTTTACGTATATGTTTTTGAATTGTCTTTTTCGCAAGTTCTTTATCACCAGCGATAATCGCATCTAAAATAGCACGATGTTCTACAATTGCTGTTTCTAATCTTTCTGGTTGCTTAATCGAATGTCGACTTGTTACAGAAACATAATAATGAACATCTTTTAATAATTGTTCAAAATATTGGGATTGTGTAGCTTGATAAATTGTTTCATGATATAAAATATTCAAATCATTAATTTTTTCTTGGTCTTTCTTTGAAGTATAAAATTCCATCAGTTCAAAAACATCTTTAATTTTTGCTAAATGAACTTCATCCATACGATCAATCGCTAATTGAATTGCTAAACCTTCTAGGGCCAAACGTATCTCAAACATATCATCAATGTCTTGGGGAGAAAATCCCTTAACATAAACTCCCTTATTAGGAATACTTTCAACTAATCCCTCTAATTCTAATTGTTTTAAAGCTTCACGTATAGGTGTTCTACTTATCTTTAATTCTTTAGCCAAAGCCAATTCATTAAGCTTTTGGCCATGCTCATATTCATCATTTAAAATACGATCTCTTAGAATATCAAAAATTTTATTTCCTAAGGACCCATGTGAAACTTGTTCAAATAAACTATGAGACGGCATGACTCTCTCCCTCCTATAACCTTTCTATAATCGCTTGGGTAAAAGCAGTTGTTGAAGCTGTACCACCAATATCCGGCGTAACACATTTCCCTTCCTCAACAACAGATGCTAAAGCATCTCTCAAATGATTCGCTTCATTGAGTTGTCCTAAATCTTCCAACATCAAAGCAAAAGCCAATAATAACGCACTTGGATTAGCAATATTTTTTCCTACAATATCCGGTGCACTGCCATGAACAGCTTCATAAATACGATAATCGTCTCCAATATTTCCACTTGGAGCAAATCCTAATCCCCCAATTAAACCAGCACATAAATCAGAAATAATATCACCATATAAATTAGGTGCGACCAAAACATCAAACTCTTTTGGCCTTAACACCAATTGCATACACATATTATCCACAATCATTTCCTGTGCTTCAATTTCAGGATAATCACTTGCAACTTTTCTAAATGCTTCCAAAAATAAACCATCCGTCAATTTCATAATATTGGCTTTATGGATAGCAGTCACTTTATGTCTTTGGTTTGCCTTAGCATATTCAAATGCATAATGACATATTTTTTCACTTGCTTCTCTAGTAATGAGTTTAATACCCTGTGCCATATTATCATTAACTTTATATTCGATTCCTTTATACAAATCCTCCGTATTTTCACGAATAATAACCAAATCAATCTGATTATATTTGGTGTCAATACCTTTAAAAGAACGTATTGGTCTGACATTAGCATAAGTGGCAAATTGCTGTCTTAATGCGACATTGACACTTCTAAATCCTGTACCAATAGGCGTAGCTGTAGGCCCTTTTAAAGCCCATTTATATTGGTAAATAGCATCGACGAGACCTGGTTCAAAAACTTCTTTTGTTTTAGCTGCATATTCGGCTCCTGCCCTATATTCAACCCATTCAATATCTAATTTCATTGCCTCGGAAATATTTTTTACACTTTCTGCAATTTCTGGTCCAATTCCATCACCCGGTATTAAAATAGCTTTCATTAGAAATCTCCTCCTAATTCTTTAATTGCATTTAATAATCCACCTTGTAGGATCATCACCTTTTCGCGTGGTGACAAGATTAATTGCACTGTTATTTTTTCTTTTGTTGTTGTATTTTCAACAACAATATCTTTGTTTTGCTCAATTGCTTCTTTAACATCTAACAACACATATTCATCATGATTATTGAAAAAATCATAGTCTTTTTGATCAATAATTAATGGAAGAATTCCATTATTAATCAAATTAGAACGATGAATTCTAGCAAATGATAAAGCAAAAACTGCTTTAATCTTTAAATATTGAGGCACTAATGCTGCATGTTCTCTTGAAGATCCTTGTCCATAATTTTCTCCACCAACAATAAATCCACCGTGATAATCAATTGCTCTTTGATAGAAATTCGAATCAACCTTACTAAATGAGAATTTTGCTAAATAAGGAATATTTGATCGATATGGTAATAATTTAGAATCAGAAGGAACAATATGATCTGTAGAAATATTATCTCCCACTTTTAACACCATTCTTCCATGAATATCATCTAATAATTTTTCTCCTCTAGGTACCGGTTTAATATTAGGACCCATACAAGCCTCAGTATAAGGATCATACTCATTAATAAAGAAATTTTCATTTTTAATAAATGGTGTATAAGAAATATCATCTAAATACATCTCATCTTCAAATTCACAAGACAAATATCCTTTAACTGCTGATAAAGCCGCAATTTCAGGTGAAACCAAATAAACACTGGCATCATTTGTTCCAGAACGTCCTTTAAAATTACGATTAATCGTTCTTAAAGAAACACCTTTCGATAATGGTGCCTGTCCCATACCAATACAAGGACCACATCCACATTCAAGAATTCTCGCTCCGGCATGAATCATATCCGCTAATGCACCATTAACTGATAACATTGCTAAAATACTAGAAGAACCAGGTGCAATAACCAATGATACATGATCTGCAACTTTTCTTCCTTTTAAAATTTTAGCAGCTCTCATCATATCTGCAAAAGATGAATTTGTACATGATCCTATGACAACTTGATGAATATGCATTCCCTCTAATTTCTTAACAGATACAACTGCATCAGGACTATGAGGTTTGGCTACCATTGGTTCTAATGTAGATAAATCAATATCCAATCTCTGATCATAAACAGCATCATCATCAGCTTTCATTTCAATAAAATCATCTTCTCTACCTTGTTGTTTCAAATATTCCAAAGTCCTTTCATCAGTAGGAAATAAGGAACACGTTGCTCCCAATTCTGCTCCCATATTACAAATAGTCGCACGATCAGTTAATGATAAAGAAGTCATTCCTTCTCCAGTATATTCAACAATTTTATTGACTCCACCCTTGACAGTCAATTCTTGTAAAATCTTTAAGATAATATCTTTCGCACTCACCCAAGGTACCTTTTTTCCTACTAAATTCACTTGAATAACACTTGGACATTGCAGATAATATTTTCCAGTTGCCATAGCGACTGCAACATCTAATCCCCCTGCTCCAATCGCTATCATCCCCATGGCTCCACAAGTTGGTGTATGAGAATCACTTCCTACCAAAGTTTTTCCAGGTTTCGCAAAATTTTCTAATTGTAATTGATGACAAACACCATTTCCTGGTTTCGAAAACGTAATTCCATGTTTTCTCGCAACACTACGAATAAATTCGTGATCATCCATATTTTCAAATCCGGTTTGTAACATATTGTGATCTATATAAGCAACGGCTTTTTCTACTGCAACATGCCCCACTTCCATTGCTTCTAACTGCAAATAAGTCATCGTTCCTGTGGAATCTTGTGTTAAAGTTTGATCAATTTGAATACAAATCTGTTCACCTGCAATAAGCTTTCCTTCTTTTAAATGCGCATTTAAAATCTTATATGCCAAATTCATCGATATACCCCCTTTTTTATTGTATACAATTATACATGAGTTCGTTTAAACAATCAATAACATCCTTTTAATTTTCTGCTTTTTTAAATATTTGAAAATATGATATATATAAAAGAAGAATGGTTAATCTTTATTTTGATAAACCATTCTCCTTTTTTATACATTATCTGCGTTTATTTTTATGTCTATTTTTTCTATTTTGCACTTTTTCTTTAGGAGCTTTGTCTCCAATATTGACAACTGTCGTATTTGCAATATAATCATGGATTGCTCTTCTTGACGGTGTATTATAAACTAAAATAGTTGAGATCATTGTTATAAATGCACCAATAGCTGTTAAATAGTATTCAAAATAAATACCTGTTGCTATTGTTAGCATTTGTCGATAATATCTTGCAACAACAACCGAAACACTTTCTAATAACATGAATCCTATAATATGTCTTATAAATAATGTTTTTATATCCAGTGGTTTATGATCCATTCTAACAATTTGAATCTTCATTATCCGTTTTCCTAATGTTTGTCCTGGATATTTTTTATATGGAATGTAAATCAAATATAAAAAAGCAAAAAGAAGGCACAAAAAACCGGCTATATAACCCCAACAAACTGAAAAGCCTAAAGATGGAAAAACGTATAAATCGCTAAACATATCACTACTTCCAGTAACCAAGCCGTAAATAGCAACAGCGGGAAAGCCTGCAATGATTCCTCCAATTACCCAATCAAGTCCATAAGCAATCAATCGAGTTAAAAAACTGACTTTTGAAGGTTTTTGATCAATCCAAAAAGTAAGTTTTTTCCATAATTTTTGCATAAAACACCTCCTATTTATGATATAAAGCATCCATAGCTTTTTTAAAACGTTTTAAACCTTCTTTTATTTTTGAACGTGGGCACCCTAAATTCATCCTTAAATATTTTACTCCATTCTCTCCATAAGTTTCACCTTTCATAATAGCAATACCTCCGATATTCACTAAGGCATCTTGAATCTCATCACTGGTAAAGGGAACATCTCTTGCATCGATCCACGCTAAATAAGTTGCCTCGGGTTTTCGAAAATGAAAATCAGGTAAATTTTCCTGTATGAAATTTTCTAAAAAATCCATATTTCCACTTATATATTCATTTAATTGATCGATATAATCATCGCATTGAGTGTATCCGATCATTGTTGCATACATCCCAAAAATATTTACCGAATTCAAGAAATCTCTTCTTCTTGTCACACCGATAAAAGCATCTCTTATTTTTTCATTTGGAATCATGACATACGATCCAATTAAACCTGGTGTGTTTAATGTTTTGCTTGAAGAACTAGCTGTATACAACTCATTATATTCGTAAAGATAACCCAATAATGGACGATGCTTTAAATCTTTAATTTGAATATCCATATGAATTTCATCAGAGATGATTTTTACACGGTATTTTTTACATATCTTTATGATTTTCTTCAATTCTTCATCTTTCCAAATTCTTCCGGTTGGATTATGTGGAGAACACAACAAGAGAATTGTACACTGAGACGCTTGTTTTTCAAAAACATCAAAATCAATTTCAAATGTACCATCATTATTTATAAGATGGTGAGAAACTAATTCTCTATCATTCTCTAAAATAACATTGATAAAAGCATCATACATAGGATCCATCGTAAGAATTTTATCATTAGGTTGACTCAATAAACGAATAAGCAAAGAAACTGAATACATTACACTAGGACTGTATAAAATCCAGTCTTCTTCAATATAGGTATGAAATCTTCTTTGAAAGTAAGTTGTAATAGCAGATTTAAAATCATGATGATTCCATCTCGTATATCCATATATTTGATGTTCAGCTACTTCATGAATTTTTTGCGTAATAGGTTTAGGAACAATAAAATCAGTATCAGAAATAGAAAAAGGAATTAAATCTTTTTTATGAAAACGATCTTCAATATAATCCCATTGTGTACAATAGGTTCCTAAACGATTATGAATCTCATCAAAATCATACTTCATTATCTTTCCTCCAATATTATATAATTTTTAGTTGTCTGATTCATTGGAACTCCTTTTCCATTTATAATAACAACATCATCTTCAATACGTATACCCCCCAATCCTGGAATATAAACTCCCGGCTCACATGACATCATCATACCATCTTGTAAAATGGTCTGACTTTGGCTATTTAAAATAGGTCCTTCCCCGCTATCAGTCACACCTATCCCGTGACCTAATCCATGATCGAAATATTCACCATATCCTGCTTGTTCAATGACACTTCTGGCAGTCGCATCAACATCACAAGCCTTAACTCCTGAACGAATAGCTTGCAAACCAGCCAATTGTGCTTTTAAGACTAAATCATAAATTGTTTTATATTCTTTTAAAGGCTCTCCGATAAAGCATACTCTTGTCATATCTGATTGATAATTTTGATATTGAAGACCAAAATCAATCATAATTGGTTCATGGGCTTTTACTTTACGCGAAGAGGGTCGTCCATGTGGCAAAGCAGTTCTTTCTCCACTTGTGACAACTGTATCAAATGACATCTGTTGAGCTCCTGAAGCAATAGCATAATATTGAACCAATGCACTAATCTCATATTCACTCATCCCAACTCGAATATGTTGAAGAACTTTAGCATAGACTTCATCAGTTAAAGCGACTGTCTTTCTCATAGCTTGGATTTCTGAACTTTCTTTAATAATTCTTAAATTCATAATTTCCTCATCTAACAAACAAATATCAAAACCCATTCCTTGCATTTGTTGATATTCTTTAACTAAGACTTCGTTTGCCTCGACCCCTAAAGATTGACAATTTTCTTCTTTCAAAATTCTTTTTACAACTGTTAAATAACTTTTACCAGTAGTATGAGGATCATGAAGAATAATTTCTAAATCATGTTCAGTCTGTTTTGCTTCAATTAAATAACGTCCATCCAAAATCAAATATCCATGCTTTTTAGTAATGAGAACTTTGCAGCCACTTCCTAACATTGTTGACATCCACTTTTTCATTGTTTTACTTTGAATCAATAATGCATCAATATTCTTTTTCTCCAAAAATTCTTGTACTTTTTTAACTCTTTTTGCCATATTACCCTATCTCCTATACTTGAAAGGCAAGCAATAGCTTGCCTTTATTAAAAGTCTAAATCTAAATCATCAAGAATTTCTTCATCTTCTTTAGTTAACAATGAGCTTTCATTAGTCCTTGTATCTTGCTTTCCATAACGTTTTTCATACATTTTAAAGAATGGATACCATATAAGGATAGAAAGAATCATTTGTACTGCGTTGACAACAATAGACATCACATCCATATTTGTTAAATATCCTTCTAGGAAAACTCCTACGTATGGTGGTGTAAAGAATGAGCAACTCATAATACCAAGATATTGAGCCCAGCCACCTAAACTTCCTATAATACCACCAAAAATAACATATGGAATAAAGAAAATTGGATTTAATACAATTGGTGCTCCAAATAAAATTGGTTCATTAATTCCAAACAATGCTGGAATTAAAGCAACACGCCCAATTTGTTTTAAAGCCTTATTCTTAGATAACAAGCACCAGAATACTAGTCCAAAAGTAACACCTGTACCTGTAAAGTTCCCAAATGCCGATTCGGGTCCAGGTGTAAAGAAATGTACCATTTCTAAATTCGCTTGATAATTAGCAATATTCTCTGCTAAGAATTGTGTTGAAATTGGACTCGTAATTGGACTTAATACTGATGGATGAATTCCAAAGAAGAATAATAAACAATGTAACATCTTTAAGAATGTATATGCAAAAGGATTATCCATAGAGCCTACTAATGGTGCTAATATATTCGTAAAGATAAGAGGTGGCATTGTATTAAATACATTAACACATACTATACGAATAATTAAGAAAAAACCAATAACAATAATTGAAATAGGTATCATCTCAAAAGAACGTGATACGAAATCAGGAACTGATTCAGGCATCCTAATTGTAAATTTCTTATTTTTACACCAACGATATAATTCAACAGCAATAAGTGAAGCAAACATTGCTGCAAATAAACCTTTTGTTCCAAAATATGTTGTATCAATTCCACCATCTTCTGTATACTGAACAGTCATCATCAAAAAAGCAATTAATCCCATACTAACGCTTCCTGGTATATCTTGCTTATATGAATTTGCCAGATGATAGGCAATAATAACAGACACATATAATGACATTAACCCCATACCAACATTATACGGAATATAAATAATATCTAAGTTTGCTAAAATCCATTGAGATACAGCATTATTTTCACCAATCATATTAGGAATAGCTTCCGGAATCAAACAGAAACTTCCTATAATTAACAATGGTGTCATTGCAACCATTGCTTTTTTTACAGCACTCAAATGAACTTGTTTATCCATTTTATTTGCTAAAGGTGTTAAATATTTGTTCATAAATGTTTCGAACTTGTTAAACATAAATCTCACCTACTCCTTATTTTTTCATATCTGCTTTTCTTCTTTCAACAAGTGCTTTTTTCAAAACTGTAGCCCCATCCATTTTTCCATAAGTATCTTGATCAACAATAACATATGGAATATTGTATGGTTCGATAATTGGTTTAATATAATCCAATTTATGTGCAATTTGCGGTCCAATAACTAATACATCACAAGTTTCAACTTCACTCTGTAATATGTCAACAGGTATAGCAACAAATTCAAAATCTTTTTCATTTAATTTGGCACTATTTTTTACAGTATTTTTCATACTATCCATTAACATAGTTGTTGAAAAACCTCCTGCACAGCACAAAACTATTTTCATTTTTTCCCCTCCTTTGCTTCAAATATCTCTATGAGTTCCTCAATTAAGTCTCTTGCTAATTGAGATGTCATATAATGATCCTGTGCATGAACCATTAATAACCCAACTTCTGGCTTATCTTCACTTTCAGACATTTCTGCTTGGATAAGCTTTGTTTGAATAGTATGAGCCTGAATATCTGCCTCTCTTGCTTCATCAAGGATTTTTCTTGCTTCATCATACTCTCCAGTTTTCACTTTTTTTAATGATTCAAATGCTTTGGCTTTACTTTGACCAGCAGATGAAATCATTCCTATAATGTTTTTTTCCATTTCTGTCATTTTTCTCTTCCTCCCAAATAATCTTTCATATTCCAAAATTTTGTGGCATCTGTTTGTAGTAAATGTATGAGCAATTCTACCAAATGATCCAAATCATCACCATGAACCATAGAATAAGCTCCATGACAATAACGAAGTGGTATTCCTAAAACCAAAGCTAGACGTCCACCTTTTTCTAAATGAGCTTGACCTGCATCAGTTCCTCCACCGCTTAACATATCATTTTGATAAGGTAACTGAAATTTTTCAGCTATAAACTTGACATAGCGAACTAATTGACGATTCGGTACCATTGTTTTATCATAATGAACAATCATAGGTCCTTTCCCAATTAAACGATGATTCGTATAATTCTTAATTAATTCTAGATTATTCGCAACATCAATAGCAAAAACTACATCCGGATCAATTTTATATGTTGCAGTTTGAGCCCCACGTAATCCCACTTCTTCACCGCTTGTTGCTACAAAATAAAGATCATTTTCTGAATTTTTTGCAACCTTTTTTAACGTTTCTGCTAAAACATAACAACCACTGCGATCATCAAATGCCTTACCCATATAAACATTTTTTGTGGCTAGCGTTCTCATTTCACTTGCAAAACAAACCATATTACCAACTTCTATTCCTAAGCTTTCAACTTGCTGAAGATTATCACAACCAATATCAATATACATATCTTTCACATGTCCATGTTCATCTCTTGTGACATTTAATAAACCTTCAACCTTATTTCCCTGATCAGTTGTAATTCTGACAATTTGCATTTCTTTGCTCTTATCAATGACTCCTCCAACTGACATAACATAAAGAAATCCAATATCAGAAATATGACGAACAATAAAACCAACTTCATCCATATGAGCACAAATCATTATTTTCAAGGCATTTTCAGATATTCCACGTTTATGAAAGATTATGCTACCTAATGCATCACAAAATACTTCATCACAATAATCTCCTAATTCTTCATAAAGGATATCTCGGACCTCTTTTTCATAAGATGCAATCCCATCAGCGTTACTCAATCTTTTTAATAATTGATTATTCATGATCAACATCTCCTATTTCTTTCATAACTGCCATCATTTCTTCAAATGATTTTCCTTTTAAAATACGATCGATATATTTCTTTTCATACATCAATTTATATAATTGTATTGTTAGAACTTTATACATCTCTATTTGATCTTTTTTTAAACAAACCATAAAAACAATTTTGACATCTTTGTCATCCCATACAAATGGCTTTTTTAAGACACAAACAGATATCATATTTTTTCGTGCATTTGTTTCAATAGGATGAGGAATGCAAATACCATTCAAGTAAATCGTACTGACAAAAGATTCTCTTTGCATGACCATATCTGTAAATCCTTTTTTTCCATATTGCTTTTCTTCTAACTCCATAGCCATGGTATAAATTAAACGTTCATAATCATTTTCTTCAACAATTTTGAAAAAGTCTTTAGAAAAGAAAGCAACATAGGGTGGATCATTATGTATTAATGTATAAGGATCATATTCATCTGTTTGCAAAATCTGTTTAATACGTATTAAATCTTTATCATCTAGTAATTCTTTGATATAGATAATAGGAACTTGAACATCAAATGATAACGGTATAACTGTAAAAATCAAATCTGGATGATATGCCAGCAAATCTTTTGGTTGCAAAAAAGAAAAGGTTTGAACTGTTGCAGATGGAAATAGTGACTCAATTTGAAGCTTTATTATATAAGCACTACCACCACCAGATGAACAAATAACACCAATACGATTATAAGATTGTAATTTTAACTGTTTTTCTTTTTCCATGTGACCTGCAAAATGCATAGCCACAAATCCTATTTCATCAAAAGTAGATTCAACATTGTATTTTTCTGATAACATATCGCAAAATTGAATAGCAATATTAAAAACTGTTGGATTCGTAATACTTAATTTGTTAGCCAATTCATTTTTATAAGAGATTTTATCTCGTAAACGATCAATTAATAGTGTGACATGTGTAATTAAAAATCGTTTAAAATCCTCATCATTCAAAAATTTTGTTTGATATGTTTGATCTATATTCTTTAAAAATTCGTTAATATCGCTTTCGAGAGTAGTACTAAAACTAACATTTTCTATACGTTTTCTGACATTCTTATTTAACACACTTATTAATTCTTGAATACTTTGCCAAGAAAATTCAACATGATATATATTCTTTAATAAAACTATTATCGATCTTGCTATACGATGCAAAGTATCATTTTCAACAATCCTATCATCTTCATTCTCATGGTTTAAAACCGCTATATATACCATCACTTTTAAATATTCTGTTATATTTAGTAACTCATTATAATTGACATTCAAATTTTCATGTATTAATAAGTCAGCAAAATAATCCTCTACGACTTTAAAATCTTTCACAACATCATTGATGGCAGTTTGTATAATAAAATTCTGTTCCAAATATTCTTCAACCAAATAATTCTTGATATATTTTTCATCACCTATAATTCTAACACCATAGTGATGCTTCCTTTCGACTTTAAGATGATAATGTTGAGCTAATTGATCCACATCTTTCATATCATTCTTAATTACTGTTTTTGATACTTGTAGCATATCTGCAATTTTATCCATAGAAACATATCCATTTTGTACAGATAAAAAAGATAGAATTTGAGAGGGCCTTTCCTTTGTTGGCACAAAAAAACTTTCATTTAATGTTTCCATAAAATCTTCCAGCAATACTCTATTAGTCACTTCTAATAAATATCCTTCACCTCTTTTCATGTGAAGTCGAAATCCTTTTCGAGGTGATATACGCATCAAATAAGAAATATCTTTTTGAATTGTTCTCTTTGATACATCATATTTAGTTATAAAATAATCAATAGAGAGATAAGTAGCTTGTTCGATAAAATCTTTCATTATCAAATATAATCGCATTTTAGTTACCTCCCTCCTATCTTTATTATATTAAGAAAATTCGTTTCAAAAAAGACAACATTTTTCACATAAAAATGCAATATTTCCCCTTTTATTTCTCGTTTATTTTCAATAACTTTTTTTATATCACACTTGATATTTTTGTAAAATTAAAGCAAATGATCATATAAAATCACTTGTCATGTTTTTGCTATGCTCATTAAGCTAGAGTAACAAGATAAGTCATATCAAAATAATCTCAATTTTCATTTACTTTCACCATGTTCCAACGACGATTATCATTTTTTCCACGGACTTCTAAATTTTCAAAACCCAAACATGTTAACAACGCTTTAGAAGTATAACAAAATGCTATACAATTTCTCTTGCGAGAATTAAAAGCTTTCATTGCTTCCTGAGTCCAATCATTTATTTCAACACTACCACTATATTGGTGTTCATTCATTTAGGAAATAATAATAAAATCTCAAATCGTATCACCAATCTGATCCAGTTGGCTATTTCCAGTTGTTTCTAGATATGATGTTATTGATACTTCTTCTTTTTTGTTGTTTGTTGATTAGAAGAAGTGGTATTGTCAATTTTGTTTGAGATGTTGAATCTATCTGCGTTTGTATTGGTGTTTCTCCCGTTTCATCTTGCGAATCTTGTATATCGGTATTTTGTTGCTGACAACCGAGCAGAAATAATCATCACATAATCGCAATTAATTCCTTTTTACAAGTCATACCCTCGCAATACTTATTAAAGTCATATATTGTCTATACTTCTCATAATCAACTCAATTCATAATCCCTATTTTCTATTTTCATCTTCATTATAAATATGTTACAATATGTGCGGTGATGAAAATGATACTCTCTTGTTCATCTTTAAAAAAATCTTTTCAAGGAATGGATTTACTTAAAGATATTACATTCAAAATTGAAGAACATGATAAAATAGCTATTATTGGTGTTAATGGTGCAGGCAAAACAACGTTATTAAAAATTCTATGTAATGAAGAAAGTTATGATAGTGGTGTTATTTCTAAACCTAAAGATGTCACTATTGGTTATTTATCACAACATAATACTATCGATCCTTCATTGACGTTATATAATGCCTTATTAGACGTATTTCAACCCTTAATCAAAAAAGAAGAACGTCTACGTGAATTAGAACAACTGATGTCTTCTACTCAAGAGTTAGAATCTATTATGAAAGAATATGATCAATTAACTTATGAATTTGAAAGAGATAATGGATATACTTATCAAAGCCAAATAAAAGGTGTTTTAAAGGGACTTGGTTTTTCTGAAGAAATGTGGCATATGACAGTGGGGATATTATCAGGTGGACAGAAAACAAGAATTGCTTTAGGAAGATTGTTATTACGAAAACCATCTCTTTTATTATTGGATGAACCAACTAACCATTTGGATGTAGAATCAATAGAATGGTTAGAAAGCTATTTAAAGAATTATTCAAATGCCATTATTATGGTCTCACATGATAGATATTTTATCGATCAAGTGACTAATCAGATCATTGAAATAGAAAATGGAAAATCCACTCTTTATAAATGTTCTTATCAAGAGTATGCTACAATCAAAAAACATAACCGAGATGTTGAATTAAAACATTATATCAATAATCAAAAAGAGATAAAACGTATGCAAGAAAGTATCGATCTTTTAAAATCTTTCGGCAGAGAAAAACAAGTCAAAAGAGCTGAAAGCAAAGAAAAAGCATTAGAAAAAATGGAGAAAGTAGAAAAACCTGATGCTTTACCAGAAGCTATGAAGATACAATTTAATCCTCTTGTTGAATCTGGATATGATGTCTTAAAAATAAAAGATCTTGCTATGGCATTTGATAAACCATTGTTTGATCATATTAATTTTGAAGTAAAAAAACAAGAAAGGGTCGCTTTAATAGGCCCTAATGGTATCGGTAAGACAACACTTTTTCATATTTTACTTGGTGACTTAAAACCAATAGATGGAAAAATCAAGTTAGGTAGTAAAGTTATGATTGGATATTATGACCAGGAACATACTTCTTTATCATTTCATAAAACAATTTTCCAAGAAATCAGTGATGCTTATCCACAAATGAATAATACTCAAATTAGAAATGTTTGTGCTTCTTTCCAGTTTAAAGGTGATGATGTTTTTAAACCTATTGATGTTTTATCTGGTGGTGAAAGAGGTCGTGTTGTTTTGATGAAATTACTTCTATCGCAATGTAATTTCTTGGTCCTTGATGAACCAACAAATCATTTGGATATTGAGTCAAAAGAAGTCTTAGAAGATGCTTTGTTAGCTTTTCAAGGTACAATTCTCTTTATTAGTCATGATCGTTATTTTATCAATAAGTTAGCTACAAAAATTGTGGAAATGACACCTTATCAAGCCAATACATATACTGGAAATTATACAAATTTTTTGAGCTATAAAACTGAACCTAAAGTGGAAAAAGAAAATAATACTGCTTATCTAGAAAAGAAAAAATCACAATCCGAATTACGTAAACAAAAAAATCAAATAAAAAAGATTGAAAAACAAATATCAGAATTAGAAAATCAAATTAATCAATATAATGAAATGATTCAAGATGAAAATGTTCTCAATGATTATCAAAAATATAATGAAATGATTAAACAAATGGATCAAGCCAATCTTGAATTGGAACAACTTATGAATGAATGGGAAAAACTCCAAATTAACTAGCTGAATAAAAAGTTCAGCTCTTTTTTTGTAAAATCAATAAAATTTCTCTCCGTTCAATAAAATCCATGCTATAATATAATACAGAAAAAAAGTGTGAAAGGAGAAATAAAATGTTACACAAAAAATTAAAACCTTTTCCTCAAGATTTTCTTTGGGGAGCAAGTACTTCAGCTTATCAAGTAGAGGGAGCCAATTTAGAAGATGGTAAAGGTCCATCATGTCAGGACGTTAAAAAAGTACCTGAAGGGACTTCTGATTTAACAGTTTGTGCTGATCAATATCACAGATATAAAGAAGATATTGCTTTAATGGCAGAAATGGGATTCAAAACTTATCGTTTTTCTATTTCTTGGTCAAGAATTCTTCCAGAAGGAACTGGAGCAATCAACCCTAAAGGAATTGAATATTATAACAATCTTATTAATGAATGCTTAAAATATGGTATTGAACCATTTGTGACAATGTTCCACTTTGATATGCCTGCCGCTTTAGATAAACGTGGATCATGGTCAAACAGAGAATCTATTGATTGGTTCTTAAATTTTGCTAAAGTTATGTTTGAAAACTTTGGTGACAGAGTTAAATATTGGTTAACAATTAATGAACAAAATATGTTAACTTTAGTTGGACCTGTTATCGGTACATTAACAATTCCTGAAGGATGCACAAATGTATTAAAAGAAACATATCAACAAAATCATCATATGTTAGTTGCTCAAGCAAAAGCAATGACATTATGTCATGAAATGTTACCTGATGCTAAAATTGGACCTGCACCAAACATTTCATTAGTTTATCCTGCAAGCTGTAAACCTGAAGATGTTTTGGCTGCACAAAACTATAATGCAATTAGAAACTGGTTGTATTTAGATATGGCTGTTTATGGTGTGTACAACAACTTAGTATGGGCATATTTAGAAAAAAATGATGCTTGTCCTGAATTTGCTGAAGGAGACGCAGAAGCATTGAAAAACGGTCATCCTGATTTCATCGGATTTAACTATTATAATACTGCTACAGTTGAAGCAAGTGATGGTACTGAAGAAATGGATCCAGGAGCTGATCAACAAACTGCTCGTGGTGAAGCTGGATTCTATAAAGGGTCTAAAAATCCATATTTACCAACAACTGAATTTGGTTGGGAAATTGATCCTATGGGATTTAGAGCAACAATTCGTGAAATGTATTCAAGATATCGTTTACCAATGGTTGTCACTGAAAATGGTTTAGGAGCATATGATCAATTAACTGAAGATGGTAAAGTTCATGATCAATACAGAATTAAATACTTAAGAGAACATATTGAACAAGTTCGCTTAGCTATTACAGATGGTTGTGAAATGTTAGGTTATTGTCCATGGTCAGCTATTGACTTAATTTCTACACATGAAGGTATGGTTAAGAGATATGGATTTATCTATGTTGATAGAGATGAATTTGATTTAAAGACTTTGGATAGATATAGAAAAGATTCTTTCTATTGGTATAAGAAAGTTATTGCTTCTAACGGAGAAGATTTATCTGATTAAAGCTTGTCATATGACAAGCTTTTCATTCACTTATGGGTTATCAAATCAATCAAATCAATTCTTCAACCTATCAAATTTTAGATGAATATGATGGCTGTATCTATGCTATTAAAGGTGAAAAGCAAGGACTTATCATTGATACCGGTATGTCACGTCAACTATTAAAACCAGTTATCGATAATCTTATTTCAACACCATATGCAGTTGTTTTAACACATGGCCATATTGATCATATAGGTCGTAGCCAGGAATTCCCATCAGTCTATATGTCTCATCATGATCAAAAGATATATCAAGAGCATACTCATCTCTCGACAAATCCAAATGATCATTTTCATATAATTGGTTTAGCTTTTCAATGCTTTGATCATATAAAAGATATTCATCAACAACAAGTTTTCTCACTAGGTGATAGAAAAATCATTGCTATTCCATGCTATGGCCATACGCCTGGAAGTTTTTTATTTGCTGATATGCTCACCCATTGTCTTTTTACAGGTGATGCAATTGGATCAGGATGTGGTGTTTGGATGCAGGTTGATGGCGCTTTATCTATTCAAGAATATCTTAATTCATTGCAACATACAATAATGTTATTAAAAGAGTATCATATAGATCATCAATGGACATTTTATGGTGGTCATGCTCATCAAGAATATCAGTCTCACGTTTCATCATACAACCGTTTAGACTTCCAATTATTATGTGATATGAAAATTTTGTGTGAACGTCTCTTGCAAAATGAAGTTGAATTTCAAGATACAAAAGCAACTGCCTTTTCCACTGGAAAACCTTATTATGCTTGCTATCAAAAAGCAGAAATGATCCTAACCAAAAATCAAATTTAATTTTTCAATTTTTGGAAAAAAGATATAAAAGATAATAAATTATTTATAATAATCTTATACGAGGAGGAACTACAATGATACATAAAAACCTAAAACCTTTTCCCAAAGATTTTCTTTGGGGTGCATCAACATCTGCTTACCAAGTAGAAGGTGCAAATTTAACAGATGGCAAAGGGCTTTCTGTCCAAGATATTAAGAAAGTACCTGAAGGAACTTCTGATTTAACTGTCTGTGCCGATCATTATCACAGATATAAAGAAGATATTGCTTTAATGGCAGAAATGGGATTTAAAACTTATCGTTTTTCTATTTCTTGGTCAAGAATTTTACCTAATGGTATCGGTGAAGTTAACCCAAAAGGAATTGAATTCTACAATAATGTTATTAATGAATGCTTAAAGTATAACATTATTCCATTGGTTACAATGTTCCATTTTGATTTACCGCAAGCCTTAGAAGAAAAAGGTGGATGGGAAAAACGTGAATCTATTGACTGGTTTACTTATTTTGCAAAAGTAATGTTTGAAAACTTTGGTGACAGAGTTAAATATTGGCTTACTATTAATGAACAAAATGTTTTAATCTTATCTGGAGATATTATTGGAACAACAACATTAACTGGACCTGAAAAATACAAAAGTCTTTATCAACAAAATCATCACATGTTAGTTGCTCAAGCAAAAGCAATGACTTTATGTCATGAGATGGTAGAAGGTGGAAAAATTGGACCAGCACCAAATATTGCTTTAGCTTATCCAGCAAACTGTAAGCCTGAAGATATTTTAGCCGCTCAAAATCTCAATGCTATTAGAAATTGGTTATATTTAGATATGGCTGTTTATGGAAAATATAATAATTTAGCCTGGGCATTTATGGAAAAAAGAAATGCAACACCTGTCATTGAAGAAGGTGACATGGAAATTCTTGCTAATGGGCATCCTGATTTTATCGGTTTCAATTATTATTCTACAGCAACTGTTAAATGGTGTGATGAAAATACAACTGAAACATTTGGTCATGATCAACAAAAAACAAGAATAGAACCCGAGGTTTATGTTGGAGCCGCCAATCCTCATCTACCTCATACTGACTTTGGATGGGAAATTGATCCTATGGGATTTAGAGCAACTATGCGCGAAATCTATTCAAGATATCGTTTGCCACTTATTGTTACTGAAAATGGTTTAGGAGCTTATGATCAATTAACTGATGATGGTAAAGTTCATGATCCTTATAGAATTGAATACTTAAGAAAACATATTGAACAAATTCAATTAACAATTACTGACGGTGTAGAAATGATGGGATATTGTCCTTGGTCTGCTATTGATTTGATTTCAACGCATGAAGGGATGGTTAAAAGATATGGTTTCATTTATGTTGATAGAGATGAATTTGATTTAAAAACATTAAATAGATATAGAAAAGATTCTTTCTATTGGTATAAGAAAGTTATTGCAACAAATGGAGAAGATTTATCTGATTAGAACTTGTCATTTAAGACAAGTTCTTTTATAATGTCGACGAGGTGAAAGTATGAAAAAAATAAAATATTTTCTTCCATCGATTTGTTTAATGATACTCATATTTTCTTTTTCGCAACAAACCGGAACAGAATCATCTCATTTTAGTACAGAAATCATGATTTGGATTCAAAACCATTTACATATCCCAATAACTGAATTTATTATTAGAAAAGTCGCTCATATGACTGAATATGCTTTATTAGCGTTGAGTTTATACTATGGTTTTTCACATATTCAACATTCTCAATATCATGTTTCCTTTTTTACAATTTTTATTACTTTTTTATATGCCTGTACTGATGAATTGCATCAATTATTTATTTCTGGACGTGCTGGGCAATTGACAGATGTTATGATTGATACTTGTGGCGGTATTCTTGCTGTTGTTTTTATTGTTTTGATAAAACAATGCCAAAAAAGAAAGGAATAATCAAGAATTATTCCTTTAGTGACCTTTGTCAAGTATAAATTACACATTCAATAATAAGAATTATTTAATTTTATCATCAATAGCATAAAAAAGCCACAAAATATGAGATTTATCGACAGTTAACCACTCTGTTATACGAAGATTGTTACTCCAAGTTTAATAGTTCTTCAAATAAGTTCTAACTATCTGTTTACGTGGATCATGAATAATTGTTGTCGCGACTTCTCTCATATCTTATTGATGTCACAAAGAAAGGTCTATAGATAACTCAACTTGCTTCTCCTTTTTATTAATCTTTTTAGAATGGTGTTGTTATCTAAAAAACGATAACCCCTACCATGTGCTAATTGACATACTGATGTGCTATGTCATATCTGTGCATAATCAGAACTTCCCCTCGTATCAAAGTTCAATCCGTTGTCGTCAATGAATCGTATAATTCCAATGCTCTAAGTCCCTAAATATGGCGGAAAATCAAGAGCTTTGGTGATAATCTATGAATATATTTTAAGGTTTCCCAAAACGAATAAATTTCACTGGAAATTCTATAATAGTAATATCAGAATATATCTTTATATATTCTAAAATCTATAGAAAGAAAAAACAAGGACTATTTTATAAAATGATACCCAGAAGAAAGATTTATACATTGATTGTGGATAATCAAGATATAAGCATTGTCAACAGATAGCGAGTGCTCGAAGACATACCGTACAAACTCAATATGTTAACTGGATGATTTGACTCAAGAAATCAATATGAAGTTAGATAAACTAATGGAAAAAACGATGACTCATCATCAAATCATGATACTCCTATACAGTTATAAAATGGTGAGAAGGCTCTATTCTTCTCACCATTTCTTATAATCCAAAGCGCCACAACCTCGTGTTATTTTAGATTACCTCTTTTTAATCGTCAATAAGCTTCAAATATTTAAATGCATTATATAAACCATCATCATTAACATCAGTTGTAATATAATCAGCAGCCTCTTTTATTTCAGGGCCACCATTTCCCATTGCTACATTATATGCACATAATTCAAACATAGACAAATCGATTTTTGCATCACCAAAAGAAATTGTGTCTTTAACATCTGCTCCCAAATGTTTTAACAATACTTCTATAGCATGTCTTTTAGTAATACCTGAAGGTCCAAGATCGCCAAATAAAGCAAGTTCTCCTTTACCACCCCAAGTATTTGCCTCTAATTCTGGAAATTCTTCTTTTGAATCTAAATGATCCTGATAATCACTTAGGATAAAACTAATTTTATTTACATCATCACGATATAATTCTTCTCCCGTCAAATGAATGAATCCTTTAATGAAACTATTTGCACTTTCTGTTGCCTTAGATAAATCAGCACCTTTTCCTTGAGCATATTTAATCATCGTTTCGGGTCCTTGCTCTAACATATAATCATTACAATACATACCACTATTAGCTTCTAAATAAAAGCCCAAATGTCTCTGATTACACCAATCTACAATATGTTTAACCTCTTCCCTCGTTAATCCCTGATGCATAATCACTTCACCATGATCTTCTACATAAGCACCATTACCACCAATCATTCCATCTAAATCACAAAGATGTCTTTGTTCAATTTCCGCTTTTGAACAGCCTGTACAAATATAAACCTTGTGACCATTTGCTCTTGCAAGATCAACAGCTTTTGCAGCTGATGCCGGTAATTTTGTATCATAATCAATCAAAGTTCCATCAACATCTAAAAATATAATTTTGCTCATAAAATTTCTCCTTATCCCATATTAATATTTTTCACAAGTTCAATTTAAATCAAAACACATTAAAGGTTCTTTTCCATTAAAAAAAGTTTTATTCTCACACCTCTGCGTTCAACAATTTGTTCTTGTAAAATCTGATATCCTTTTGCTTCAAAAAAAGGTTTTGCAGTAATTAATGATGCAGTATGCATAAATTTTATTCCTTTTGCTCTAGCATATTTCTCTAAATTATTTAAAATCATTGATGCAACACCTTGATGTAAATATGCTTTATCAACATATAAACGATCTAAATAACCTGTTTCACCAACATCACCAAATCCAACAATCTTCCCATCAATAACGGCCGTTATAGTATGATTTTTATTCAATGAATTTCGCCATCTTAAAGCATCTGGTTCCTTAGGTGCCCAAGCATCTAATTGTTCTAAAGTGTATTCATTCACACACACTTCATGTACACTCTTATAAAAAAGCTCCATGATTGTTTCCAAATCGTTAGGATTATATAGTTTCAACTTCATGACTACCACTCCTCTACCTAATCCTTATTATAACATAAGCAAAAAAAATAGGAAAGAAGTTCAGACTTCTTTCCTTAAATTCCAAATAACAAATCTACATATGTTGGCATTGGCCAATATTTCGCATCAACTTTAGTTTCAATTGTATCCGCAACTTCACGTAAAACATTCATAGCAGCAAACACTTCGTCTCTCCATAATATAGCTTGATCCATAACATCACCATCACAAGCTTGTGCTTTTGTAATTTTGGCATCCAAATCATCCATATGCACTTTCATTTCTGATAATAATCCAGATAATGTTTCTACATCCTCAACCAAGAATGCATTATCAACTCCAGATTCTTTAACTTCTAACGCTGTTTTTGTTAAATCCTTTAAATAACGAATAGCAGCAGGATAAATTTCGTTTCTTGCCATTTTTGCTGCAGTTAACGCTTCTACTTGAATTGTTTTATTATAATTATCTAATAAAATTTCATATCTTGAAGCTAATTCTACACGAGAATAAACACCTAAACAATCTAACATTTCAATATTCTTTTCATCTTTTAAACATTTCATAGCATCAACAGTATTTTTATTGTTTGCTAAACCACGTTTTTTCGCTTCTTCTTCCCATTCAGCTGAATAACCGTCTCCATTAAAAATGATACGTCTATGTTCAGATAAGAATGATTTAATGACTTCAATAGGTGTCTTTCCACTTTCAATTTCATCTGCCATTTCTATCATTTCAGCTGCTAAAATAGCATTCAAAATAGTATTTGGTCCAGCCACTGATTGTGAAGAACCAACAGCTCTAAATTCAAATTTATTACCTGTAAAGGCAAATGGAGAAGTTCTATTACGATCAGTATTATCTTTAGAAAAATCAGGCACAACAGAAACACCAGTATTAAAACGTCCAGTATCGATATCAACTAATTCTTTACCATCAACAATTGCTTCAACGATTTTTTCTAATTCTTCCCCAATAAACATAGAAATAATAGCAGGTGGAGCTTCATTAGCACCTAATCTATGATCATTTCCAGCAGATGCAATAGACATACGTAATAAATCAGCATATTCATCCACTGCCTTTACTGTACAAGCAAAAGTAGCTAAAAATGGTAAATTATCAACTGGATTCTTTCCAGGATCAAACAAATTAATTCCTGTATTTGTAATAATTGACCAGTTATTATGTTTACCAGAACCATTTACTCCTTCAAATGGTTTTTCATGTAATAAACATCTTAATCCATGTTTCTTAGCAATATCTTGCATTAATAACATTAACAAATGATTGTTATCACTAGTAATATTTACTTTACGATAAACACAAGCAACTTCATGTTGTGCAGGAGCAACTTCATTGTGTTTTGTTTTAGAAGGAATACCATATTTCCATAACTCTTTATCTAAATCTTTCATAAATGCCGCAACTTTACGTTTAATGCTTCCAAAATAATGATCCTCCAATTCTTGACCTTTTGGAGCCATTGCACCATATAAAGTTCGACCAGTTAATTTTAAATCCATACGCTTTTGATAAAACTCATCAGCAACTAAGAAATACTCTTGCTCACTACCTACAGATGCAGAAACATTTGTAACACCTTCTAACCCTAATAAAGGTAATAAACGAGAAGATGCTTTTGATAATGCATCTACTGATTTCAATAAAGGTGTCTTTTTGTCTAATGCTTCTCCTGTATAAGAACAGAACAATGTTGGAATATATAATGTTTCATCCTTTACAAACGCTGGAGATGTACAATCCCAAGCAGTATATCCTCTTGCCTCAAAAGTTGCACGCAATCCTCCAGAAGGAAAAGATGAAGCATCAGGCTCCCCTTTTCTTAAAGTCTTGCCACTGAACTCTAAAACGGCTTTACTTCCATCAGGTTCCAAAAAAGCATCATGTTTTTCAGCTGTTAAACCAGTCATCGGCATAAACCAATGAGTAAAATGTGTTGCCCCATTTTCAACTGCCCAAATTTTCATTGCATTGGCAATAACAGTAGCTGTTTCTTTTGCTAAAGGTTCCCCTTTATCCAAAGCATCATGAAAAGCTCTATATGTTGATTTAGGAATTCGTTCCTTCATCACATCATCACTAAATGTCAAACAACCATAATTTTCTAGTAATTTTTTCATTTCCATTAAATACTTCCCCCTTATTCACACATTTTATCAATTTATATCATGCTTGTCCACATAAATCGATTCGTGTTCATGAAGCTATTATATATTGTAATATGATTCATGTCAATATAAAATAACTTTTTTTTATCATATTAAAATATATTTATCAAAGCAACTTCCTCTCACCTTATAAACTATGTTACATTCATTAAAATATGCCAAAAATAAAAAAGGCACCAAAATAAGCGATACCTTCATTATCATAAAATTAATTTTTTTCTTCCTGTTTGCTTCGTTTTTCTCTTGCGGCCCTTTTTTCTGCTCTTCTTTGTTCTTTTCTTTGTTGTCTAGCCAGTTGTCTATGCACATCTGTATAATCTTGTACAGTACAATGAATTCTTTTATTTCCTCTTACAACAGCTTCAACAAAACCAACACGATCCTTCGGAAAGAAACAATGACGTTTTCTATTCATTGTATAAATCTCAATTGCGTGAGCACGTCTTACAAATTCAGTAAATCTTTCAACAGGATCACAAATTGTTTCACATTGCATTAAATCTATCTCTTTTGTTTTCCAAAGTCTATACTTGATATAAATCGTTTTTCGATCGACAATATATCGATATGGTCTAAAACCTAAAAAATAAATATAGAAAATAATACCCGCAATAAGAACTGGGAAAAAACTTTGCCAAACTTTAGCAAAAAACAAAAATGCAGTATATAAAAAATAAACAAACAAAAATAGGCCTACCGTGAAATTTGCTTTGACGATAAATTCTTTTTTCATAATTGCCTCACTTTCTTGTATATTATACACAATACATCTCTTTTTGACAACGGAAATTCTAGAAATTTAGAATAAAAAAGGGACAAAATAAATTTTGTCCACTGGGTGATTAATCATCTTTGAT